>JANWHO010000272.1 GCA_025450375.1 Chloroflexota bacterium | reverse complement strand
GGGATCGGGTTGTAGGGATACAGATCAAGGTCGAGCCCATTGCCGAGAATGACAACGCGGTCCGCGAAGGGAAAGGTGCGCGCCTGCGCGTGGGTGTGCATGGCGACGCTCCCCGGAGAGGAGCCGACCACGGCGCCGACCACCGTATCCATGGCGTCCAGCAGGGTGCTCATGCTGACCAGATGGGCGACCGGAACGGTAAAGAACGGGGTCAGGTAAAAGGGGAGCCAGTCGTAGGCGAAGTTGACCACCACATCGTAGGCGGTCTGCCGGCGGCGCGCTTCTTCCCAGAGAGCGGCCAGAATCGGATTGGCCGGCATGGTCACGGGCGCGGCGCGAGACTGATACTGCGCGGAAGGCTGGAGGGTGCCCCGCGCCTCAATCATCCGTACATGGTCAAGCCGGGAGCCCACGGGAGCGATCACCTCGACCGCGTGCCCGCGCCGCATCAAGGCCTTGACGACGTTGCCCAGGGTCAGGTCAACCCCGCCGCCCGAGCCATTCCCAATCGGCCCCACCGGATGCGAAACAAAAAGGAGCTTCATACGCGCATGTCGCCTCGCCATGCCATTCTATCGTGACGCCTTCCATTGGCCATTCTCTCTAGCGGTCCCATCTTCAGCCTACCTGACTCTCCGTTGTCCCACAACATGCATGATCGTGAAGGAGATCGGCATCACCTCCACGAACGCGATACTGTTGGCGAATTGCGATACATGGTGCTTGCGCTCCCAGGCGGTGACGTCATCCGGCGATTTTGCCAACAGTATCAAACGCGAGGCGCACCCCAATCCCGGCGGCACCTGAACCACGCTACACTGTGCGAGCCGCTCCAGTGCGCGGGACGGTGAAATCCGGTAGCGATCCCGGCAACCCAGGTTGGGGGGTTATGCGCCAGGATGCTGCATGTTATAGTCTGATGTGTAATACTGATCATGGCAGACTGGGGAACCATAACCGCGAGTGAGCGGCGCTCGTGCGTCGTCTTCCGAGAGAAGTTGAGCAAATAATGCAGTCGTATCGCGTATGAGTGCCTACCAACTGCTGCAATTAATCAGCCAGCTCCTCTTTGTGCTCGTCGCCGTAGGGGTCGCGCTCCAGACCATTCGCCGGCCTTTAAAGGCAAACGTGGATACCGTCATCCTCTTCGCCGTCGTCGCCCTGCTGGTCGCGATTGGCTGGGTCCACCAGGTGACAGGGGTGAAGGCCGGAAGGTGGGAGGGCGCGGTGTCGTCCTCTTTGCTGATGGCCATTCCCTACATGCTGGTGCGGTTGGTCGATGACTTCACGTCCCCTCGGCGGGCGATCCCGAGAACGGCCGCCGTTGGTCTGGCGGCATCGATCGTCAGCCTCTTCGTCTTCCCGCTGCCGTATCCCGGGATTCTGGTGCTCCTCCTGGTGCTGTATTTCGTGGGCTTCACCACCTATGTCGCGGTGGCCTTCACGAAGGCTGCCCGAGTGGCGAGCGGCGTAACCCGGCGGCGCATGAACGCGGTGGCGGCGGGTTCACTGTTTCTTGGGGCCGCTATCCTTTTGGCGGGTATCTCGGCTGCTACACCCGGTCTGGCAAAAACCGAAGGTATTATCATCAGCCTGTTCGCCCTCCTCTCCGGCCTCTTTTTCTTCCTTGGCTTCGCGCCGCCCGTGTGGCTGCGCCGTGCCTGGCAGGAGCCCGAGGTGCGCGGCTTCCTGGCCCGCGCCGCTTCCTTGCCCCGCATGCCCGATCTGGAGGGGATCGTTCAGGAGCTGGAACGAGGCGCCGCCAGTTCGCTCGGGGTGGCCCAGGCCAGTATTGGCCTGTGGAACGCGGAGTTGGGTGCCATACGCTACCGCTCCAATCAGGGCTCCCTGGATTTCGGCGCCGATCAGATGCTCGGTGGACGGGCCTTCATCTCGCAGCAGCCCATCTTCTCGGACAATGCCGAACGGGATGACCCCGAACACGCTGAGGCGTATCGAAGGGCGGGCGCCCGCGCGATCCTGGCGGCGCCGATCACCTCGGAAGGGAATCGCCTGGGTGTCCTGGTCGTCTATGCCGCTCATGCCCCGATTTTCGCCGATGATGACCTTGCCCTGGTATCGTTGCTTGCCAATCAGGCGGCGGTCATTCTGGAGAGCCGGACCCTGATCGATGAGGCGGCGCGAGTCAAGGCGTTGGAGGAGACCGCGCGCCTAAAGGATGACTTCCTCTCCGCCGCCGCGCATGACCTGAAGACCCCACTGACCACCATCGTGGCGCAAGCACAGTTGCTGGAGCGGCGGGCCAAACGTCATCCCATGGAACCAGCCAGCCTGGACGGGATCGAATCCCTGGTCAAGGAATCACAACGGCTCAAGCGCCTCGTCCTGGAGTTACTTGATGTCGCGAGAGTCGAGCAGGGCAGGCTGGTCAACTACCGCGAGCCCCTGGATCTGGTTGAGTTGGCCCGCGAGGTATGCGGGCGTCACTCCACTGCCCTGCATCAGTATAGTCTCGACGCGTCGGGCAGGCTGGTGGGTAACTACGACGGCACCCGGATCACGCAACTGATCGACAACCTGCTGGAGAACGCGGCCAAGTACAGTCCAGCGGGCGGATTGGTGCGCGTGCGCCTCTGGCAAGATGGCGCCTCCGCCCGTCTCACGGTCACCGATTCCGGTATCGGCATCCCGCCGGATGACCTCGCGCATCTTTTTGATCGGTTTCACCGGGGCAGCAATGTGGACGATCGACGGTTCGCCGGGATGGGACTCGGTTTGTTCATCTGCCGCGGCATCGTGGAGCAGCATGGGGGCTCGATCTGGGGCAGTTCAGCCGGGGTCGGCCAGGGCAGTACCTTCCATGTGGTCCTGCCCGCCATGGGATCCCTCAGCCTTGCCGCGCGACCGGTTCCGCTCGGCCTTGACGTGGAGCAAGCAGGGTGACGCAACCTTCGATTCTGGTAGTGGATGATGATTCGTCGATCCGACGTATCGTGGCCGAGATCCTGATCATGGAGGAATACACGGTGGTCACCGCGCCCAATGGGGCCGAGGCGCTTCGGGCGGTGGAGCACGAGCGCCCAGCCCTGGTGCTCCTGGATATGAGGATGCCGGTGCTCGACGGCTGGGGTTTCGTCGAAGGTTTGAAAGAGCGTGACATCGATCTGCCGATCCTGGTAATGACGGCGGCCCAGGATACGGCGCGATGGGCGGCGGAGGTTGGCGCGGCCGGCCACCTGGCCAAACCGTTCGAGATGTCCGAGCTTCTGTCGGCCGTGGAACGGCTGTGCCGGGCCGGCTGAGCCCCAGCCTTCACGATGGCGGCCTCCGTGGCGTATGATGGGGACAGCACGTATGTTCTCGCGCCATCACGCGAGCCCCGAGAATTGGCCTCCCACGAGCCTAGCGCATTCGTGAGGGTAGGGAAGGCGCATGACCAACCGACCTGAACTAACGGTCGCGGCGGATCCCTTCGCCGGCGGCAGTGAGATGGGCGCGTTGATGCGTGCGTTCCCCTGGGCCGCGACGCCGGTTGGACCGCCGGCGGATTGGCCGCAAAGCCTGCGAACGGCGGTGAGCATTTGCCTGGCCTCGCGCTTTCCCATGATCGTCTTCTGGGGCGCGGACCTGGTTCAGTTCTACAACGATGCTTACCGGCCCATCCTTGGCGCCTCCAAGCATCCCTCGGCGATGGGCCAGCGGGCACGCGACTGCTGGCCGGAGATCTGGGAACTCATCGGTCCGATGCTCGAAGGCGTCCGCGCTGGAGGGGAGGCAACGTGGTCCGAGGACCAACAGTTACTGATCGAACGCTTCGGTTATGTGGAGGAATGCTATTTCACCTTCTCCTACAGTGCGATCCGCGACGAAGGGGGCGGGGTGGGCGGCGTCTTCTGCGCCGTGACCGAGACGACCGAGCGGGTGCTTGGCGAACGGCGCCTCTACGCCCTGCGCGAACTGGCGGCCCGTACCGCCGACGCGCGTCACGCCGAGGATGCCTGTATCCGGGCCGCCGCGGCCCTGGGCAACCATCTCTCCAGTGTGCCCATTGCCTTACTCTACCTTCTGGATGACGATGGCCGGCGGGTCCGGCTCGCGGCCGTGGCTGGACTAGATGAATGCCTGCCGGTAAACTGGCTTAGCGTCGATCTGACCACGGACGAAGGAGCGAGCGCCTGGCCGCTGGCCTCGGTGGTCGATACGGGGCAACCGCGGCTGGTGGAGGATCTGGCCGAGCGCTTCGGAACCTTGCCTCTCCAGTCTCCCGGCCTCAGCCCCCGCGCCGCCTTGATTCTCCCTATAGCGCGGGCGGGCGAAGGACTCCCGGCCGGCTTGCTGGTGGTCGGCGTCAATCCGCGGCGCGCGCTTGACGACGGGTATCGCGGCTTCTTCACCCTGGTCGCGAGTCAGGTCGGTACGGCCGTGGCTTCGGCGCGTGCCTATGAGGCGGAGCGCGCGCGGGCCGAGGCGCTGGCCGAGATCGACCGGGTCAAAACCGCCTTCTTTAGCAATGTGAGCCACGAGTTCCGGACGCCGCTCACCTTGATGCTGGGGCCAATTGAGGATCTGCTTTCCGAGCGAAACTCCATGCGCGCCGATGCCGACCGGGAGCGGCTGGCGATCGCGCACCGCAATGGCCGGCGCTTGCTCAAATTGGTCAATACGCTGCTCGACTTCTCCAGCCTTGAGGCCGGTCGCATGCAGGCCGCCTATGCCCCGGCCGAGTTGCACACGCTGACCCGCGATCTGGCCTCCGTCTTCCGCGCCGCCATCGAGCGCGCCGGGCTAAGCCTGGTGGTCGACTGTCCCCCACTGCCGGAGCCAATCTACGTGGATCGCGACATGTGGGAGAAGGTTGTCCTGAATCTGCTCTCCAACGCTCTGAAGTTCACCTTCGAGGGTCGGATTGAGGTGACCCTACGGCCAATCCTCGCGGGCGCCGCGCTCACCGTATCGGACACGGGAACCGGCATCGCCCCAGGGGAGTTACCGCGGCTCTTCGAGCGCTTCCACCGAGTTCAAGGGGCTCGGGCCCGTACGCACGAGGGAACCGGGATCGGTCTGGCGCTAGTGGCGGAACTCGCGCGGCTGCATGGGGGAACGGTCGCGGTCGAGAGCACGGTTGGCGTGGGCACGAGCTTTACGGTGTCTATTCCGACGGGGATGGTCCACTTGCCGGCCGATCAGGTGGTCACCGTGCCGCCCAGCGCGTCCAACGGCCTGGGCGTACCGTACATCGAGGAAGCGCTGCTCTGGTTGCCGAACGCGGCCCCAACGGAGGAGTATCCAGGGGAAGCCGCGGAGGCGATTCCGGTGCTCGAGCCCCCCCTGTCCGGGGCCCTGGAGTCCATCCTGGTGGTGGATGACAATGCCGATATGCGTGACTACCTCACCCGGCTTCTCGGACGATTGTACGCGGTGGAGTCCGCGGCGAATGGGGTGACCGCGCTGGAGGCGGCACGCGAGAGGATCCCAAGCCTGGTGCTCAGTGACGTGATGATGCCGGGGTTGGACGGCTTCGGGTTGCTGCGGGCTTTGCGCGCCGATCCGAACCTGCGCGAGGTGCCGGTGATCCTCCTCTCGGCCCGCGCGGGAGGTGAGGCGGTCCTGGGCGGCCTGGATGCCGGAGCCGACGATTACCTGGTAAAGCCGTTCGCGGCCAAGGAGTTGCTGGCCCGCGTCCGTACCCATCTCGCCCTGGCGCGGTCCCGGCGTGAGGTCAGGGATAGCGTAGCGGCTGAACGGGATCGGCTGCGCCAGGTGCTTGACGCGCTGCCGGAGGGGGTCACGATCGTGGATGCCCTTGGCAGGGTGGAGGCGCAAAATCGCGCCGGACACGAACTGGTAGGGCACGACACGCTGGGGCGGTCCATATCGCGATCTGGCGACAGCGCCTACCTGGAGTATGGTGTGCGCCGCGCGGATGGTACCCCATATCCAGCGGAGGATCTGCCAATCACCCGATCCCTTCGACATGGCGAGGCGGTACACGGAGACCAGGAGGTGATCCGCCACGCGGTGACCGGGCGAGATATTCCCCTCCTGGTAAACAGTGCTCCCTTGCGCGACGCTCAAGGCACGATCGTGGGCGCGGTGGCTGCCTTCCAGGACATCACGCCGATCCGCGATTTGGAAGTAGCCCGTGAGGAGTTCATTTCCTCGGCGGCCCATGATCTCAAGACGCCGCTTGCCAGTATCCACGGGTTGTCCCAACTGGCCCGGCTGCGTCTGAGTCGTCTCACCCCGGATGCGGGGCCAGTGATGGAGCATCTCCTCCAGATCGAGGTGAGCGCCATGAAAGTGGTGTCCTTGCTCAACGAGTTACTTGACGTTACCCAATTGCAAATGGGCAGTGCTCTGAACCTCAATCAGCGGCCCACCGATCTTGTGGCTCTGGTCCGGAATGTATTGGCTGACCTGGAAAATGTGACGACCGAGCAGCCGCGGCTGGCGGCGATGGTGCCAGAACTGACGACCACGGTGGACGCGGCCCGTATCGAGCGCGTAGTCAGCAATCTCCTGCTCAACGCGGTCAAATATTCCCCCGGTGGGGGGACCATCACGGTGACGGTGGCGCGCGAGGGGGGGCCGGGCGGCCCCTGGGCGGCGATCACGGTGGCGGATCAGGGCATGGGGATCCCGGAGGACGATCTGCCCTTCATCTTCGATCGCTTCCGTCGAGGGCGGAACGTGACCGGTCACATCCAGGGTACGGGCATCGGCCTGGCCAGCGCCCGCCAGATCGTGGAGCAGCATGGCGGCACGATTACGGCGGAGAGCATGGTCGGGGTCGGATCGAGCTTTACCCTAAGGTTACCGATCACAGCGACCTGAGTCAGTGGCCTGATGCGTGCTCTTTTCCGGACGCGCCGCTATTTTCATACTCCATTGTCCGGTACCCTGCCAAGGAACGTGGACAACAGGGAGGGGCGACACATGCAAGGGGGCACCCATCTCGCGTTTGGCACGGCGGCCGGTCTGGCCCTGGTGGGGCTGGGCGGCCTGGGCCTGGGCGCGGGGGTGGTCTGGGATCACGTACCTCTCCCGTTCACCAGTGGGCACACGCACCAGCTTGCCTATCCCCACCTATCGCCGGTTGCCTGGACGGCTCTGGCCGTGGCCGCCGCGCTGGGGAGTCTCCTTCCCGATATCGATCAACCCGGCTCGCTGATCACTCGGGCGCCAAGGCGCCAGGGAAAGGCCCTACAGCGGGCGACCCGCGCCTACAACGATGGTGCCCTGGGTGGTCCGATCCGTCTCGCCGCCGATCTCGTGGCCGGAGGTACGAACCTGGCGAGCGCCCTCCTGGGCGGCTCGCCGGGTCCGGGCAGCTTCCGTGGCCGCATGGGACTGTCACTGCTGATCGCCTTCTTCGCCGCTGGGGCGATTGTCGCCCGTTGGCTCCCTCCGCCCGCCATACTCTCGTGGCCTATCCACCTTCGCCACCTGCTGGTCCTGATTCTGGCCGTTCTGGCGGGATCGGCGCTGCTTGTGCGCCTGGGCGGGGTGGCGGGGCTCGTGCATCGCCTCCCCGGCCACCATCGAGGCTGGACCCACGCGCCGCCGGTGGCCCTGGCCCTGACAGCCGCCGCGCTGGCAATGGGGCCGGTGCTGGCGCCCTCACTCCGGGGAGTGGGGGCCGCCCTCGCCACCGGCTACATCTCGCACTTGCTGGCCGACGCGCTGACCATCCGCGGCATCCCTCTGTGGCTGCCGGGGAAGACACAACCCAGCC
>JANWHO010000271.1 GCA_025450375.1 Chloroflexota bacterium | reverse complement strand
TCTCCCTCGTCCGATCGGTCGAGCCGGTATCCACGACGACAATCTCGTCCACCGCGCCCGCGATGCTTTCCAGGCAGCGGGCCAGGACACGCTCCTCGTCTTTCACGATCAAGGCGATCGCCACGGTCATGGGCTCTCCCGTCTGAGAATGATAGCGGTATGCCCAGAGTATACCCCCCAGGCGGCCCCAAGCCGCAACCATACACTGCCTACCGAGCTTGACAGGCGACCCCCGGTTCGGTGAGAGAATATTCCGGTATATAGCTTGTCCTCCACCCTCATGACCGCGCCTCCCGCTATCCTTAACAGGTGTGTTTCGGTGGAATCATGGCGAGGAGGAATAGTTCATGGCGCGGCAGCGGGTTGGATTCATTGGCATCGGGGTGATGGGGCAGCCGATGTGCCTCAATCTGCTCAAGGCGGGATTTCCCCTTACCGTCTATTCGCGCCGCCCGGAGTCGGCGGCCGCAGTGGCGGCGGCGGGCGCCACGCGGGTGGCCAGCCCAAGGGCGGTGGCCGAGGGATCGGACGTGGTGATCACCATGGTCACCAGTTCGCCCGACGTGGAGGCGGTGGTGCTGGGTCCGGATGGGGTATTGGAAGGATCCCGCGAGGGGCTGATCCTGGTCGATATGAGCACGATCGCTCCCGCCGTGGCCCGCAAGGTGGCCGAGGCGGCGGCGGCACGGGGAGTGGCTATGCTCGACGCCCCGGTGAGCGGCGGCTCGCAGGGGGCGGAGGCGGGGGCGCTCTCGATCATGGCGGGCGGAGACGCCGAGGTTTTCGCCCAGGTTTTACCCATTTTCCAGGCCATGGGCGCGGCGGAGAAGATTTTCCACGTCGGATCGAGCGGGAGCGGGCAGGTGGTCAAGCTGATCAACCAGCATCTGTGCGGGGTGATTGCCGCCGCCGACGCCGAGGCGTTCATCCTGGGGGTCAAGGCGGGGGCCGACGTGGCGACCATGGCCAAGATCATCGGGGTGAGCAGCGGCGGCAATTGGCAGCTTGCCAATCCGGTGGCCTTGCGCGCCTTTACCGGCACCTTCGAGCCGGGCTTCTTCACCGACCTCCTGCTGAAAGATCTGGATCTGGTCCTCGAACTGGCGGCCGAGCAGGGCGTGGCCACTCCTTTGGCCGAGAAGGCGCGGGCCCTCTACGAGCGGGCGCGGGCGGCCGGCTACGGTCGCCGTGACTACACCTCGGTGTTCGCTCCCCTGGAGGAGGACGCTGGGGTGAAGGTGCGCGTGGCGGCGAAGTAGAGTAACGTCGAACCTCAACAGGCAGGCGCTTCCGCCGGGAACCGAAGCCCCTGCCTGTTTTCTTCTTCCTCGCGGAATGCCGCCGTGGTACTACTCGATCTGGCGACCCTGGGTGCGATGGGCATCGTACCGAGCTGGCCGGGAGAAGAGATCATGCCGCCCCAACCGATGCTGGCCCAGACTCGCACGGTCCTGGACGCCTGGCTGATTGAGCGTGGGGCGGGCCACGGCGATCAGGTAGCGGCTATCCTTCATAACGGCGTCACCATGCTTGACCTCATTTTTGCTTGCGGACGCCTGGGCGCCATCCTCGCCCCCCTGAACTGGCGGCTCGGCAGAATGCACCACGACTTCAGGCGCCTCCGTTGGGAGGGCTGAAGGGGATAGACCAGCGGGCGGAGATCCCGGCTCGGCTACGCTAGCGCAGCCTAAATACGGCTGCGTCTCGTACGTGTGAGCGAGGGTGCCTTTTAGGGGCGCGGGTCTCCGGAGCCACCCTAGCCCAGTCGGCAACCGCACGAGCCACCTGACGATCCGTGGCCGCGCCAAGCGGGCCTGGAGACCCGCGCTCCTGGATCTCGACTCCGTAGCCGGCATCCCGCTCACGGACTTGCGGCGCATCCCCTGAATACGGGCAGGCAAGGATATGCTTAGATCCCAGGAAAAGCGGGCGATAGGGTGTACCGCAGGCGCTCGGTCACGCTCCGCAACGCCTCCGGATTGTTGTCGTGCCGCTTCCGGATGGAAGCCAGGGCCCGCAACTCATATTCCACCGCGTAGACGCGGAGGCGGGCCGGGAGGCTGGACACCCGGAACAGATCGGGATAGGCGCGGCGCAGGGCCGGGATCACTCCGGTGAGCGATTCGGCGCGCGCCTGCTCCTCGGATAGGCCGGCCACCGCGAAGAGTTGGGGATAGTGGAGGAAGCGGAGGATCTGGTCCAGTTCCCAGTCGGGGGCGGCGGCCCAGGCCCGCTCGAAGTCCAGCAGGCCGCTAATCCGCCCGTGCTGGACATGGATGTTGCCAAAGTGCAGGTCGCCATGGGTGAGGCTGGGATAGCTGCCGCCCAGGGAGGCGCTGTCGTGGCTCAGGGCCCGCTCGGCCTGATCCAGCAGGCTCGCCTCGGCATTGGCGGCCTCGCGGGCGGTTTGCAGGGCATGGGCGGCGCGGCGGACGTGAATGGCGGCCCAGGTCTCGCCCTGGCGGGGGCGGGTGGGGTCACCGAACCCATCCAGGCGGATGCCGTGCATCGCCCGCATCATCCGCGCCAATTCCTCCAGATACCCAGCGCGTTCCGCTTCGTCCGCCGTTTCCCACCGGGCCAGCAGGCTCTCGCCGGGGACATAGGTCTGGATCACGTACTCGTGCGGGATCAGGCGGCTCATCCCCTCGTAGGCGATGGTGCGTGGGACCGGGACCACGTCGCGCAGCATGGCCAGCACCCGTTGCTCGCGATCGAGTTTCCCATGCTCCTCCGGGCGCAGATTCACTCGCAGCACGTACTGGCCGTCCACCAGATAGCTGGCGTTGATCTGTCCGCCGGGCAGCGCCTCAACGCTGGTCCGTCCCAAGCCGTGCCTGCCAAGGATCCGCGCGATGGTATGCATGGGAATGGTGATGGGCAAGGATGTGTCCTCTTTCCGCGTATCCGATGTACGGGCCGCGCGCCGGACCTCAGCGGTCCCGGCCGCCTTCCTCCAGCAGCCGTTGCCGGCTCTCCCAGCGCTCCTGGAGCGCGGCGCGCATGGCCAGGCGCGCTTCGTCGCGGAGCGCCGCGCGCATGTCGGGCGGATACTCCTGGATTACTTGCTCGATGTGGCACAACAGTTGCTCGAACTGCTCCACGAAGTCCTCGTCGATCGACATCCCGATTCCGGATTCCACTATGGTAGTGACATGGGAGTGATCATAGCATGACTGAGGAGGATTGCCCGCATGAGCCGTGAAATTCTCGATTTACCGCCGCCGCCGTTCGACCGGCAACTGCCGTATGGGCCGCTGCCGCTCCAGTTTGGTGAACTGCGCCTGCCCCCAACCGCGCCGCCGCATCCGCTGGCGATCCTGATCCACGGCGGCTTTTGGCGTGTCCGCTACGACGTGCGCCATCTCGGCCATCTGGCGACCGCCCTCACCGCCGAGGGGATCGCGACCTGGAGTATCGAGTACCGGCGGATCGGCGACAGTGGAGGCGGCTGGCCCGGCACCTTTCTGGACGTGGCCGCCGCCGCCGATCACGCGCGGACTTTGGCGCCGATCCACGGCCTGGATCTGGGGCGGGTGATCGCGGTGGGCCACTCGGCGGGCGGCCAGCTGGCGTGCTGGCTGGCCGCCCGCTCGCGCATCGCCGTCGGCAGCCCGGTGCGGGTGGGCGATCCGCTGCCCCTCCACGGCGCGCTCTCTCTGGCTGGGGTGGTTGATCTGCGTGCGGCCTGGGAGTTGGGATTGAGCGACCAGGTAGTGGAGCAGTTGCTCGATGGCGATCCGGACACCGTCCCGGAACGCTATGCCGCGGCCTCGCCCTATGATCTCCTGCCGCTGGGAACCCGCCAGATCTTGATGCACGGCACCGACGATGACATCGTGCCCTTCGAGATGAGCGAGCGTTATGCCGCCCGAGCACGGGAAGCGGGAGATCGTGTGGATCTGGTGACCTTGCAAGGGATGGGCCACTTCGAGCCCATCGACCCGCGATCCGTTGCCTGGCCGGCCGTACGGGACTCGGCGCGGACCCTGCTCGCCTGAAGCAGTCCGAGCACGCGGGCATGGGGCGGAGGATCCAATCCTCCGCCCCATGCCCGCGTGTCGCCTTCCTTCCTTCCTACAGTTGACGAGGGATCCAGGTCGCGCCGCCATTGCCAGTGGTCAGGAGCATCCCCGTGCGGGTGCCGGCGGACAGCGAGAGGAAGACGGTGCTGGCCAGCCAGCCTTGCTGGTCACTGGTGAACGAGATACCAGTGGAACTGAAATCGAGATGGGGAATGGGAGGCGAGGTGTGCCAGGTATGACCGCCATCGTGCGTGCTGCCGAGATAGGTCTGGCCGGCTCCCCCGCACGGCGGGCACCCGCTGACCAGAAAGGCCGTGTCGGCACTCACCGCGTCCAGCATCACGCCCTCGCCATCGGCCCCTTGTGGGACGCCGGTTGTAGCAATCGGCGCCGGGCCGCCGCCCGCCGAGGATAGGGCTACCACGGCGCGCCAATGCGCTCCCGCGTCCGTCGTGTGGAAGAGCGCGTACGATCGCTGGTTCATTCCTACTCCGCCGTAAAGGAGGGCCCAGGCATTCAGGGTGCCGATGCAGGCGATCTGCCCCCCATACTGGAAGTTCGATCCGGCGTTCAGGCGCTGGGTCCAGGTGCGGCCGCCATTCGTGGTGCGGATGACCGTGTCCCCCTGAAGCTCAATCGCCCAGCCGTTGGCCGCATTGATGAAACAGGCGGAAGTGACGGGCTTCGGCGTACCCATCGCATGCCAGTGCGCGCCGCCATCCGTCGTGCGCACCAGGGCGCCGCCCGGGCCCATGCCCAGGACCGCGTAGCCGCCCTGGGCTCCCACCGCTTGCAGCGAGGAGACCGGCTGGGTGCTGCGTTGGGGCGCCCAGTGCGCTCCTCCGTCAGTGGTGTGCAGCAGCAAGGGCGGCTTCGCGTAGGTATCGCTCCAGGCCCAGCCATGGGTACGGTCGCCGAAAGCAATGCCCGCGATGGCGGTCGAACCCGCGTACTGGCGCTTCCAGTGGCTGCCGCCATCGGTCGTGGCGTAGATCCCGTTCCCGCCCACCCAGCCATGCTGGGCATCGACAAAATCGACCACGGTAAGGGTGGGGGTGCGGGCGCTGGAGGAGGCGGCGTGCCCGATGCTTGTCGGGACCGCCGTACCGGCGCCCAGGGTCAGCGCGGCAATCAGCAGCAGTGAAACAGTTCGTCGCATAGGGTGAATTTCCTTTTTGGCTACATGAATCCGAGTTGAAATGCCCGCTTGGCCAGGCAGCATTTCCGCTCGTCTCGTAGGTATAACGAAGGACGCCGGCTAAACGTTTCGGGGGGTTGCGCTTTCGTGAAGATCTCCGCGCTCCAGGGCTTCCAGGGTGGTCAGGGCGGCGGGGACCGTTACCCCGAACTCGATCAGCAGATCCCGGAGCGCGAGCAGCGGCAGCCCCACCACCGCCAGGTACGAGCCGGCTACCCGCTCGATGAACGCGGCGCCCTCGCCCTGCGCGGCATAGGCGCCCGCCTTATCCAGTGGCTCGCCCGAGGCGACATAGGCGGCTAGCTCGTCGTCCTGGGCGGCGCGCATATGCACCCAGGCGGTGACCACGCGGGTAGCCATCCGATTGGCCCGGTACACGGCCAGCCCGGTGTGGACTTGATGGGCGCGTCCGCTCAGGAGCCGCAGCATACGCAGGGCATCGTCCGGATCGCGGGGCTTGGCCAGGATCTCGCCATCGAGGTCCACCAGGGTGTCGGCGCCGACCACCACGGAGTCCGGCTGGCGGGCCGCTACCTCGCCGGCTTTGGCGGCGGCGAGCGCGCGCACCAATTCGGGGATGGTCAGACCGGGAATCGGCGATTCATCAATCGTACTGGGGTCGATCTGGAAAGGAATGCCCAGGTGCCCCAACAATTCACGGCGGCGGGGAGAACTGGAGGCAAGAACCAGAGGAGGGGAGGTGGGAGGCATCATTTTCTAAAAAGCCTCGGCCCGGCGGGCCAACCGCGGCAGGGTGAAAATTTACCGCGGGTTTCCTTGGCCTACCGGGCCATGTGCTCTTCCGTGCAGGCGCAT
>JANWHO010000270.1 GCA_025450375.1 Chloroflexota bacterium | reverse complement strand
CGGGCGGGGCAGAGCAGGCATTGAGGACGCCGGGGCAGGCAGATCCGCGCGCCGATATCCATCAGAGCCTGGTTCCAGTCGTAGGCCGCGTGGAGAGGCAGGAGTTGACGCGCGATAGTCCAGAGGGCGCCGGCGGGCGCGGCGGGACCATCCGGGCCCATGATAATACGGCCCAGCACCCGGCGCACGTTTGTATCGAGAACCGGCTCGGGGAGCCCGAAGGCGAAGCAGGCAACCGCCCCCGCGGTGTAGGGGCCGATCCCATCTAGGGCCAGGAGCCCCGCCGCCGTCCCGGGGAGTTCGCCCCCATGGCGGGCAACCACCTGTTGGGCGACGCGGTGCAGCCGGATGGCGCGGAGATTGTACCCGAGGCCCTTCCAGGCGCGGATGACCTCCGCCGCCGGAGCGGCGGCCAGGTCGGCGATGGTGGGAAATCGAGTCAGGAACTCGGCGTACTTCGGCAACACCCGATCGACCTGGGTCTGCTGGAGCATCACTTCGGAGACCAGCACCCGGTACGGATCGCGGGTGTGCCGCCAGGGCAGGTCGCGCCCCCGTTCCGCGTACCACCGCAGCACGGCGGCAGGCAAATCGCCGTACTGGGCGTCCATTTGCTGATCAGACAGTTAGCTGCCTCGTCCCAACTCGGCCAGCAGGTGGTCCACCCGATCCTCGGCGGTGCGGATTCTCCGAGAGAGCATGGGGAGGAGAGGCAAGGCCATTTGAGGGTGCGATTCCAATTCTCCCAGAAACTCCCATTTCGAGAGGGTGAGGCAACGGGTGGGCGTCGAGGCCCTCACATCAGCCGTCCGGGGCAAATCATCCAGGAGGGCCATCTCACCAAAGAAATCACCGGCCGTCAATTGGCGCAGCACCTGGTTCCCCCGGAGCACCTCGGCCGTGCCCTCCGCGATGATGTAGAGCCCAAGGCCCGCTTGCCCAGCCTGCACCATCAATTGGCCCGGCGCATACTCTTGCTCCCGAGTCAGCCGGATGAGCGAGCGAATATGGCGCTTCTCCAGCCTCTGGAAGAGCGACACGCGCTCAAGCAATTCCTCGACTTCCATAGCGGCGGCTCTCCTTCGGTTTCCCAGGTCAACTGGACGATGACCCCACGATCACACGCAGTATACAAGATACGGCCCACGTATCCAGCGGAGGATTCCGCGTCGCGTAGGACAATCGCCTACCCCTGGCCGAGCCCGAAGCGCGCCATGCGCAATCTCCGTTCTACCGTATCCGCGCCTTCACTGGAGCCAAGCGCCTGATTCACGGCCTGGCGGAACGGACTGTCCGCCGCCGGTGAGAGGGCGTGGACGCCACGGGCGTGCAGGCTGAGCGTCACCTCGGTAAGAACGCGCCGTTCCGAAGGAAGGAGCATGGCAAGCCAGGTAACTCCCGCCGTCATCGCGGTCTCGGGGCCTTTGGTCTCCGGCGTCGCGTAGGCCCGGAGGCGACCGTTCTCCCAGCCCACCAAACCCAATTCCAGGCAACCACGGAGGGTATGGTCCAGGACCACCGATTGAGGCATCAAACCGCCCGCGCCGCGACTGAAATAAAAAGGCGTATGGGGCAAGACGCCAAGTTCACCGGCCAGGAACGCGAGGCACTGCAGATCATCCTCGTCACAAAGATCGGGAATAGCGTTCACCAAGAGCAGTAGGGTTTGCTGAGTTCGTGAGAGTCCCTGTCTCTCCAACGAAAGAGGAAAGGGCGGCGTAAAGGTCTCGACCGGGGAATAGGCGTACACCATGGTCACTCTCCATTCGTACCAGTCGCAAATCTGGGACCGGGGCAAGCCACCCCACGGTCGTTAACGGAGGGAGAGAATCTCCTTTCGCGATCGGCTTAGCCGATAGGCTTTAACACGCCGTTAACAGTATCGCACATGCGGCGTAGCTTTGGGGGGAAAATCTTAACGGTGGAGACCTGAATCCTGTTGGTGGACGCGGAGGCGGGTCGTGAAAACACCGTCGCCGCTCAGCACCCCCCCGCGCGCGAACAGCCGTCCGAATTGCCAGTTGGAGAGCCCCAATTCAGGCCGGTCCAATGCGTATTGACCATCCACCCAGCGGGTAAAGCCATCGCCCACGAATGGGGCGTCAATGGCCCGGAAAAAGTGCTCGTGCGCCGCCGGAGATTCACTGATCAAGGAGGCCACGAAGTGGGGACTGTACTGGTTGAAAAGCTCTATCGCTTCCTCAAGATTGCCTACCAGGGCCAGACTCACTTCGGGGGTCCGCTCCCATTCCCACTCGCGCCCCAGATGCTCCATCGGCAAGATTTCGGCGATTGGTTCGTGGGACAACCCTCCGGCGCGGAGAATCGGCGCCGTGCGCTGAAAGAGATCCGCGGGAAGGAAGGGGAGGGAGTTCGCCGCGGCATGCAGTTTGAAGCCGCTACCCAGTGCGTCTCCCCGCTCCCGCAGGGCTCGCCAGGCGACCGGCGCCAGTTCAGCGGCGCGCGATTCCTCGATCAGCACCACGTTGACGGTGTTACAGACCTTCCGGTCCAGGGAGTGAAAGAGGGCGGCGTGGAGCCGAGCCGGGTCGGCGTGGGCGTCCGCGATCAGCCAGGCGCCGCCGGTCCCATGCAAACTGACTGGTGTCCCGGCCTGCCGCGCGATCTCTCCCAGAAGGGTCACGGCTCGGCCCGAGCCGCGAGCCACCGCCAGGGAGAGCTGGCGGTTGGCGAACAGTGCCCAGCCCGCCGCATGCTCAACCGTGTCCAGCAGGATCACCGCGTCCAGCGGCAGCCCCGCCTCGCTCAGGGCGGGGCGAAGGGCGTGATCGGCGATAGCCCGCGCGGTACCAAGGGCATCGCCGCCGATCCGGAGCACCGCCGTGTTCCCGCCTCGGAGGATGCCGGCGGCATCGGCGAATACGTTCGGCCGCCCCTCGAAGACGAAGCCGATCACCCCCAGGCCGTCCACCACTTGCTCGACCGTCCAGCCCTCATGAGCGATGCTCGAAGTGACCGATCCGCGGGTCGAGGGCATGCGTTCCCAGACCTTTAGCCCCTCGATCATGTCCCGACGCATCCTTGACCCGGCCACCAGACGGACCGTGGAGCGTCCGCGGGCCTGCGCGAGGCGCACATCCTCCTCATTGGCGGCGGCGATCCGCTCCCATATCGGATCGTCGGCCAGACGGGCGGCGAAGCACCCGAAGAACCGGGTGATTGCCGCGTCGTCCACGGCGGCGAGCGCGGAGAAGGCGGCTCGCGCGCGCTCGACCGCCCGGTCGACCACCTCGGCGATCGCGGCGGGAAGGTGCAGCACCTCTCCCGTGCGCCCGACCACCAGCAGCTGGTCCCCCGGACGAAAGCGATCCGCGATGCCGTCCGGAACCCGCGCCAGGCGGTTGCCGTCGAACAGCACCTGCATTCCGCGGGGAACGCCAGTGAGGGTTGCGCGTTCCGGCGTTCGGTTGGAGAGCGATGGAGCGGGCTCGGCGGAGAATGACAACGCGCGCTCCTTCCCTGATGTCTAGAGACTGCCGTGGGTGAACCTTGAGGTCCGTAGTCCCACGGAGCCGAAACCGACCCCATGATTATGGGTTCCAGGGTACCAGATGGCGCCGCGATCGCCACTCGGTCCCTCTAGGCGCCATTCCGCACGATTCTCTTGGTGGCTGGTATCCTGTCAGCAACCCCGATCCTAGAGGGCGCCGGACGCGCCCGCGCGAAAGTGAAAGGCATACGGCCATGGTCTACAGCAAGCAGATGGGCGCCCGCGTACGGCGTAAGGAGGATCCGAGACTGATCACGGGCCGCTCCACCTATGTGGACGACGTACGGTTACGTGACGTTGGGCATGTCGCGTTCCTGCGGAGCAGCCAGGCACATGCCCGGATCGGCACCATTGATACGGCCGCCGCCGCCGCGCTGCCGGGGGTACTCGCCGTCTACACCGGCGCTGATTTGCTGGACGATTTCAAGACCCCGATGCCGTTTGGCGGCGAGGGGAGTGGTCCTCGCGGGATGATCGCGGTCGAGACTCCCGTGTTCGAGACCGAGCGTGTACGTCACGTTGGCATGCCAATCGCCCTGGTGGTAGCCGAGAACCCCGAAATCGCCCAGGACGCGGTGGAACTGATCGAGGTGGACTACGAGCCGCTGCCGGTGGTGACCGATCCGGAGGCGGCGCTCGCCTCCGGCGCCCCGCAACTCTATGACCACGTACCGGGGAACGTCGCCTTCACCTACAAGCGGAAGCGCGGACCAGTTGACGAGGCATTCGCCGAGGCGGAGGTGACAGTCCGCCAGAAAATGATCAATCAGCGGGTGGCCGGGATCCCCATGGAAACCCGCGGCGTCCTGGCCCAGCCGGACGCCCTCAGCGGCGGACTGGTGGTCACCACCTCCACTCAGAACCCCCATAGCGTCCGCACCCAAATCGCGGCCGCCCTGGGGCTGCCGGAGATCGCGGTCCGCGTGGTGGCGCCGGAGGTCGGCGGCGGCTTCGGGGTCAAGATCAGCGTCTATCCCGAGGAGATCATTCTCTCCGCCCTGGCGCTCCGTCTGCAACGCCCAGTTAAATGGGTGGAGACGCGGCGCGAGAACCTGCTGGTCACCCATCATGGGCGGGCCCAGATCGCCGATCTGGAGATCGCGGCCCGCAAGGATGGGACGATCACCGGGCTTCGCCTCCGCGGGGTCGCCGATCTGGGCGCCTATCCCCGCGATCCCACGATCCCACCCCTCACCGGCTGGCTGCTTTCCGGCGTCTACAAGATCGATGCCGTCGACATGGAGATCCAGGCGGTGTATACCAATACGATGGCGGTCGGCGCCTATCGGGGCGCTGGGCGCCCGGAAGCGGCCTACTTCATCGAACGGATGGTTGATGTGCTGGCAGCCGAACTGGGGATGGACCCAGTGGAAGTTCGGCGGAAGAACTTCATTCCCAAGGACGCCTTCCCTTACAAGACCCCCAATGGCCCCACCTATGACACTGGTGAGTACGATAAGCCGCTCACACGGGTGCTGGAGATGGCCGACTACCCGGCGCTCCGCGCCGAGCAAAAGAGACTGCGGAGCGCGGGGCGATACATCGGGATCGGCGTTGCCACCTTCACCGAGATCTGCGGTTTCGGTCCCTACGACAGTGCCACCGTGCGCGTGGAGCCCACCGGCTCGGTGACAGTCACTACTGGTATCTCCCCGCATGGCCAGGGCCAGGAGACCACCTTCGCCCAGATCGTGGCCGACCAGCTTGGCGTCTCCATGGACGACGTGGTAGTGGTGCATGGCGACACGGCGCGCACCCCAGCCGGGATCGGCACCATGGGCTCGCGCGGCCTGGTGGTCGGCGGCTCGGCGCTTTTCGGGGCCGTGGCCACCGTGCGGACTCAGGCGATGAAGGTAGCGGCGCATCTCCTCGAAGCGGCGCCCGAGGACATCGAGTTGCGCGAGGATGGCTATGGGGTGACGGGCGCCCCCGACCGGTCCAAAACCCTGGCCGAGATCGCGGCGGCGG
>JANWHO010000269.1 GCA_025450375.1 Chloroflexota bacterium | reverse complement strand
GCGGATCCGCGTGGGCGCGCGAGAATCTGGCCCGCCCCCCCGCCGCTACCGCCACCGTGGCGAGAATGATGCTCGCGCTCCCAGGAAGAATGTTCCATTACATGTTCAGGCGCCCCCAGATCAGCTATCGCTGGGCGGCTTCGAGGTCCAGGGCGGCATAGAGGCCAGAAAATCCTCGGTGAAGCGGCGGGCGTACTGGTCGAGGAGCCCGACCACTCGATCGTGTTCCGGGGAACGGACGACGAAGCCGGCATGGTTCGCCTTGTGCAGCCGCCACACGATCTCGGGATCCTGGTAGGCCGAGGTATCCGGCCACTCCTGCCTGGCCAGGGAAATAATCACGCCCGCGTAGTCCCGCCGGGGTGCCGGCGGGTGATAGAGAGTTCCCGCCGGAAGGGTCTCGATTTTTGCCCACTCGACCCAGAGATTGACTCCGGTGGCAGCCTCCACCACATCGGCGATATAGGCGCCGCCCACCCGGGCCGCGACCTCCAGAAAGTAGATCCGCCCGTCCTCTTGCGCCTGGATGAACTCCATGTGGGTGGCGGAGTTCTCCACTCCCAGGGCGGCCAGCACCTGGCGGTTCAGTTCGCGGATGCGTGCCGCTTCCGGCGCGTCGCGCCGGACAGTGGCCGTGGAGGCAATGCCGCCTTGATGGAACACATCGAGGGGCGGGCGGGCGTAGCGGTGGACCTCCACGAAGGCGACCTCGCCGTTGGCCACCAGGGAGTCGGCATGGAACACATTCCCAGGGACAAAACGTTCGATCAGATAGTTTGAGCGCTCGTCGCCAAGCTCATCAATCGCGGCCCATGCCTGATCGGGACTGGCGATTTTGCGAATCCCGATCGTCGATGCCTCGGAGCGCGGCTTGATCAACCATGGAGCCGGGACTCGATTGAGGAACTCCTGGATTGCGTCATTGTTGAGCACGTGTACGAATGGGGGGACGGGTAAACCATGGGCCTCGGTCCGCAGCCGCATAGCCAGCTTGTCGCGCACGAAACGGGTGGCGCTTTGGCTCATACCCGCCAGGCGAAACTGCTCGCGGAGCGCGCCGACGGTGGCCAACTCGTATTCGTCCAGGGGAACCACCCGCTCGATCCGCAGGGTGCGAGCCAGATAGGCAACCGCGCGAATGACCGATGGCGTATCGGCCAGGTCCGGCATGCAGTAGAACTCGTCGATACTGTCCCGCGGCCAGAAGTCCGAATGCTCAAGCTCCGGCACGGTAATCAGCACCACCCGCCACCCTTGCCGTTGACATTCCTCCAGGAACGGCGCCCCTTTTTCGTAGCTGGACAGACAGAGTATGGTCGGCGCGGCGGGTTCGGCCATGATTCACTCCCCTCCGGTGTAGGTGCCGTCAAACTGGCCATGAAGGTTGTCACCAGTATAGCGCCACCGCTCGGGCGCCATTGCACGTGAGCGGCCATTGCAGGGGAGCGCCGCTGTTCCCCGCTCCTGAAGCACAGAATCACAGAGGGTACGGAGAACACAGAACGCGGCTCCGGTTCCGCGCCCTCGCTTCTCCATTCCTAACCCTGCTCCCGGGGACGTTATCTGTGTTTTCCATTCCCTCGGTGTTTCTGTACTTCAGGGCACCCCGTATCCACTACGCCGAATCCGGCGACCGGGCGCCGCGTCGTACACTGAATGGGAAGCACTCTAGGGTTTAGCCTCCTGAAGGCGGTGAACAGGATGATGGATCGGTTGGAGCGGCAGGTGCGCTTCACCATGGAACTGGATAAGCTCAAGCAGGTGCTGCGCCGTAACACCCTGGGCGACGGATCCCGGCACGAAAACAGCGCCGAGCACTCGTGGCACCTGGGGGTGATGGCGGCTGTCCTGGCCGAGCACGCCAACGGGCCAATAGATTTAAGCCGAGTGATCCAAATGGTCTTGGTGCATGACATCGTGGAGATCGATGCGGGCGACACCTTCGCCTACGACGCCGTGGGAATCCTGGACCAGTCAGTCCGCGAGACGCTGGCGGCGGATCGGATCTTTGCCCTGCTGCCTCCCGACCAAACCCTCACGATCCGGGGGCTCTGGGAGGAGTTCGAGGCCCGCGACACGGAGGAGGCCAGGTTCGCGGTGGCGCTGGACCGCTTCCAGCCGCTTCTCCAAAACGTGGCCTCCGCCGGCGGTACCTGGCGATCCCACGCGGTCTCCCTGGAGATGGTGCGAGCGCGCTGCGCGGCGATCGCCGAGGGATCGGCGGCCCTTGGCGCCTATGCCGAGACGCTCATTGCCGGGGCGGTCGCGCGAGGGATGATCGGGGTTCAGGATGGAGTGGAGTCGTAGGGCCTGAGAGCGCGAGCCTCTCACCCGTGCTCCCAGGCAATCCGGCACAACGTAGATCACATCTTCCATATGAGTGCGGTTATCCCGAGAATGGTCCCTGGCCGACGGTTCATGTGGTACGCTTGTGGTATGGTTGCACTTCTGGAATCAGGTGTGAACGCCGTGAAGAAGCACGCCCAATGACCCTGGATGACGGCGGTTGGAGCGATACGGCGGATCACGACCTCGCCACTCGGGCCGCGATGGCGGCGCGTACCCATGATACGTCGGCTCTGCTGGCCCTTACGGACTATTTCCTGATCGAACAGGGGAGTACGGCGTCGCGCGTCAGCAATCACACACGCCGAGCCTACGCGATCGGGATTCGCATGTTGGTCGCGGACTGGCGCCAAGAGGATTTACTGCACCCCAGTCAGGGCGCGGCGCACACATGGCTTCGCCGCCTGGAGCGTGAAGGAGCCTGGCGTCAGGATGGGACGGTCGGCCCCGCCACCCCCGCCACGGTACGGGTGCGTTTGGCGGCCGGGCGGGCGCTCTATCGCGCCCTCCGCTGGGCGGGCGCCACCACGGCCGATCCGTTTCAGGATCTCCGCGCCGCGCCCGAGCCTACTCCCCCCTGGGAAAAGCGCCGGCCGTATAGCGAGGCGGATCTGGCGGCGATGCTCGGCGTAGCCAACTGGACCGATCAGGCGATCGTTTTATTAGGATCGGATGGCGGTCTGCGGGTAGCGGAGATGTGCGCTCTGTATGGGCGCGACCTCGATCTGGTGAGTAGCCGGCTGGTGGTGCGCTCGGATACCGCGGAAAAGCAACGCCAGGTGGCACTGTCCCCGTCGCTGGTTCGTGCATTGGATGGGCTGGGGCGTACCCAGGATCGTCCGCTCCTTGGCCTGACGGACAGTGGGGTGCGGAAGCGCCTTCTCCGGCTTTGCGCGCGGGCGGGGGTGACCTATCGGGGCGCTCACGCGCTGCGCCATGCGGCGGGCACGCGCTTGCTGCGGGAGGGTGGATCGCTGGAGGACGCGGCGCGGCATCTTGGCCACGGCAATCTGGAAACCGCCCGAGTGTACGCGAGGTGGGCCGCTCCCGCCGGTCGGACGCGCGTCACTGGCTGACAAAGGTCATACACGCCTCCCGTTCTCCCGTTACACCCTGGCGCCAGACCGGCCCAATGTGGTATAAGTTGCGCATAAGCCGGCGCGAGAGCACTTCATACCGGGATTGGAGGCGATAACATAGAGGGTCCGGAAGTGGAAGTTGGATGCATGAAAAGGAGAGGCGATCATGAACGATAGGGCGGCGCTCCTCAGCGAGTTCAAGGCATTCATTCTGCGCGGAAACGTGGTGGACCTGGCGGTGGGCGTGGTGATCGGCCTGGCTTTTCAAGCTGTGGTGAGTGCGTTCGTGAAGGACATCATCACCCCGATCATCACCATTCCTGGGAAGACCAATTTCTCCGACCTGAGCTTTACGATCGGCGGTGGGGTATTTCTCTACGGAGACCTGATTAATGTGGTGATCAACTTTATCGTGATCGCCGCCGTGGTCTTCTTCTTCGTGGTGAAGCCGGTAAATATGCTGATGAACCGGCGCAAAGTGGAGACCGCTCCCGAGCCGCTCACCCGTGAGTGCCCTTTCTGCATGAGCAAGATTCCCGTTGCCGCCACTCGGTGCGCGTTTTGCACCTCGGAGGTGAAGGTAGCGTAACGGCTCGACGCACACGGATGAAGGGGCCGCGGCCCCTTCATCCGTGTGCTGGCTAATACAACTTGGCGCAATTCCCAAGGCGGTGCCCCTACAACTGATGGCGGACTTGCGCCAAGTTGTACTAGGATTAGTTGGCGATCCCAAGAAACAGGGCCCCACCACCAGCCGCGCCTGGGTGGGTCACCACCGCGAGGCTGGTAAACGCGGACAGAATGGGCTGGATCCTAGCATCGTAGCGCGTGAGATCCGTCCCTCGATCCTTCGCCAGTTGCTCGAAAGTCTGGCGCAGCGCCGTCAGGTTGGCGTACGCGACCGCCCCGGCTCCGGCGCCGCCGGCAGCCTGAATCGCGGCCTGAAATTGCGGGTCGGCAGCCAGCGTGCCCGCGGAGCCCACTGCCTGCAGGGCCGCCACATCGGCCGGTAACGCGGTGGCGATCACCAAATAGCCATTCAAGAAAGCGTAGCCCACTCCATCTGGAGTGGCCTTGAGCACCTGCTGCACCACTCCTCCGGCGCCGGTCGTGCTCACGAGCTGGAGCGCTGAAGGGTTATTGCTCAGGGCCTGGAAAGCACTCAGGATTTGATGCAGCTTCCCATCCACCAATGCCTGGTTGTCGATCTTGAGGGTAAATACCAGGGACAGCCGGCGACCCGCCGCGGATTGCGCCGAGGCCGATCCGGTCGGGAGCAAGGCAACGCTCGCTTCTCCGGTCAAGAGGGGTAGCACGTCCTGGTTCAAATCCAGGCCGAGCAGCCGATCGATCACCTTGATCGGATCCAGGGCCGGCCCAGTATTCCCCGCCTCCTGCCTCAGGGTTGCCGCCTGGGTGAGCGCGTATTGGATGATCGCGCCGGGATTGGTCATCGCGGCGTAGAAGAGGGTGCCGGCCGGGAGAATGCCGGGAGTGGCGCCGCTGGTCGGCATTAGATTCGGGGTTTTGGCCAGGTCGCCCGTGGCAACCCGGGGACTGGCGGTCACGAGCAGGCCATGCGGTTCCGCGCTGACCGAGAATGCCTGGCTCAAGGTGCCGCTGATCGCCGGTCGCGCGGCCATTCGGGGCATCAAGGCCGCGGCGAGCTGTTGATCGGCGGCCAGATCAACGTGAACGAACAGAGAGGCTAGCCGGCCATCGGGTAGGGCGGCGAGGGTGGTCTGGAAATCAGGATTGGCGGCCAGACTGGGCGCGCTCCCAGTAGCCGCGTCAAGGGCCGCATTGATGGTCGGGGCATCTCCCGCCACGATCGCGGTATCCTTCACCACCGCGACCTGGAGGGTAATGGCGTTTAGACGGCTCATCTCG
>JANWHO010000268.1 GCA_025450375.1 Chloroflexota bacterium | reverse complement strand
CGCGCCGCCGGATTCCAGGACGAACTGCTTTCCCAGCAGCTCGCGAGCGACCACCAGGACCGGACGGGTAAAGAAGTCACGGGCGAGCGGTGTACCCTCAGGCACCTGCACTGCCTGACGACCCGGTAGCCGCGTTCAGGCAGCGGCGAATCGCGGTAAGGGCCTCGGCGATGTCCTGTTCCTCCACCCAACCCATGTGGCCGAGGCGGACTATTTTGCCGGCCAGGCGTTCCTGGCCGCCGCCAAGGACCAGGCGTTCGGTGGTTCGGGCCGTACGCACGAGCGCGGCGGCATCGACGCCGGGGGGAGGAAGGGCAGCCGTGACGGTCGGTGATCGGTGGTCGGGTTCGGCAAAGAGGGTGAAACCAAGTTCCTCAAGACCGCGTTGGGCGTAGGCCGCGATCCGCTGGTGGCGAGCGATGACGGCGGACAGTCCCTCGGCCTTGAGCAGCCTTAGACCTTCTTGCAGGGCAAAGAGCGTGCCAACGGCGGGGGTGAAGCAATCCTGGCCCTTCCGTTGGGCGTCGCGTTGCTTGCCAAGGTCGAAGTAGAACCGGGGCATCCGCGCGCGGGCATACGCCTCCCAGGCTCGTGGCGACACGCCCAGCATGGTGAGACCAGGGGGAGCCATCCATACCTTCTGAGAGCCGGTCACCAGGACATCAATCCCCAGCCTGTCCATCGGCAGGTCGACCGCGCCCAGGGCGCTGATTGCATCCACCAGCATGAGCGGAGGCTGGCTGACCTCGGCGGCCACGGCAATGAGCGCGGGCACATCCTGGAGGACACCAGTGGAGGTTTCGTTCGCGGTGAGCAGAATCGCCGCGTAGGGAAGTCCCGCGTTCAGGGCGGCGCGGAAGGCGTCCGGCTCCAGGGCCTGGCCCCAGGGTACCTCCAGTCGGGTCACATCGGCCCCATAGGCGGCGGCGACGCGGGCGAACCGCTCGCCGAAGGCACCGATACTAACCGCCAGCACCCGATCACCTGGCGAGAGGGTGTTGACAATTGCCGCTTCCAGGCCGCCGGTTC
Source organism: Chloroflexota bacterium (assembly GCA_025450375.1). The sequence goes on along the minus strand of JANWHO010000268.1, from coordinate 6,296 downwards.
CCGACGCGGTGAAGAGTACGACGTCATGCTCGGTCTGAAAGAAATGGCGGAGACTTTCCAGCACCTCGCCCTGGAGGGCGGCATATTCCGGGCCTCGATGATTGATCATTTGCCGGCTGCCGGCCCTCCGGACGGAGGGTGGAAGGGGCGTAGGTCCTGGGATTCGCAGGTTTATCTCATCGCGGTCATTCATGCGTGCTTCAACTCCTAAAAGTTCGGATTCAACCATTATCGTGATTCTCCGCCGTAACTACGGGGGCGGCCGGGGCGGGATTAGGCTTGGTGATCCGCACTTTGTCGGCTCGGCGCCCAAATACGGAAAGGACGGTGAGGACGACGCCGCCGTCGATCCGGACCTCGGAGCCGACGGAGGGTATGGCCCCCAAGCGGTCAATGATAAAGCCGTTCAGGGTGTCGTATTCCTCGGAATCAATCCCAAGATGCACTTCGTCGTTCAGATCCTCAAGGTGGATGCGGGCATCCACTACGTACTCCAGGGGGCTGATCTGCTCTACCGTGGGTTCCTCGCCCGGCTTATCGTACTCATCCTGGATGTCGCCTACGATTTCCTCAAGCAAATCCTCGATTGTGACCAAGCCGGCCGTGCCGCCGGACTCGTCCACCACGATGGCGATGTGGATTCGTCGGAGCTGAAACTCACGGAAGAGATCGCTGACTCGTTTGGTCTCCGGCACCTCGAACGGCTTCCGGGCGAGGCTACGAATAGCAATGTCGCCGTCGCCTCGGCTCACCGCGCGGAGCATATCCTTGACATACAGCACTCCGGTTACGCGGTCGATTGTTTCCTCATACACTGGGAGGCGGGAGTGGCCATCGTCCAGGGCGATAGTGATCGCCTCTTGCAGAGTACTGTCGGCCTGGACGGCGGTTATGCGGACGCGGGGCACCATCACTTCACGAACCATGGTCGTTTCCAACTCAATGACCCCGTGAATCATCTCCCGCTCGTCTTCCTTGAGCACTCCCTGTTGCTCGCTGAGCGTCACCAGGCTGATCAGTTCCTCCTCGGTGACGAACGGGCCGGAGCGTGGACGAATACCGCGGACGCGCATAACCATGTTGGTGAGCATCCGGAGCAGGGTGATCATGGGGTTGAGAATGAGCGTGATCGTCTTGACTGGGCCCGCATAACGAAGGGCGGTCGCTTCGGCGGTATGGATGGCCACGGTTTTGGGGAGAATCTCGACAAATACCAGTACCACCAGGGAGGTGACTACCGGGGCCACGAACGCCCCAAGACCGGCGCCGAGCACGCTGACCAGGAGCAGCGTGGCGAGGGTGGAAGCCACGATGATCGCCACGCTATTCACAATCAGGATGGCGGACAGGAACTTATTTGGATCCTTGATCAGGAAGGCAACGTCCTCGCTGCCTCGCACGCCCTGGTCCAGCATGGTACTGGAGCGGAGGCGGCCAACCGAGGTAAGGGCGGTTTCGGCGCCGTTGGCGAACGCGGACAGGGCGAGACACACCAACAGGGCAATCACTTGAACGGTATTACTACCGCTCCAGGGTTGCCCGGACGCGAACAGCACTACCGGCATGATCACCATTCCGCCCGGCTCAGCCGGCACGGGGGTCAAATTGTGGAAGACCACCAGGGCCTTTCTCCAGGAGTGACCCCATTCTCAGGTGAAGAGCGCGCTCACCGAGACATCCTCGTGGATTCGCTTGATTGCTTCGGCAATCAGTGGGGCCACCGTTAACACCTCGATTTTATCACCTTTTTGGGCCAGTGTGATGGGGATTGTGTTGGTAACCACCACTTGGCGTACCTGGCTTTCCGCGATACGCTCGGCCGCGCGTCCGGCGAGCGGCGCGTGGACGCCAAAAGCGTAGACGGCGCTCGCCCCGCGGTCCATGAGCATCTGGGCGGCCTCCACGACGCTGGATCCGGTGGAGATAATGTCATCCACGATAATCGCGTTTTTCCCGCGAACCTCGCCAACCATTTCCAGCATTTCCGCGACATCGGGCTGGGGGCGTTGTTTCGCGATGATCGCCAGGGAAGCGCCGATCCGGGCCCGGAAATCATTGGCTCGCAGCACTCCGCCTGAATCGGGAGACACCACCACCACGTTTTCCAGTTCCATTTGCAAACAGTGGGAGGTAAGTACGTTGACAGAGCGCAGATGATCCACGGGAATGTCGAAAAACCCCTCGATAGCGGGAGTATGCAGATCCATGGCAAGAACCCGGTTGGCTCCGGCGACCGTGATCAAATTGGCCACCAACTTCCCGGAGATCGGTTCGCGGCCCGTACTTTTCTTCTCCTGGCGGGAATAGCCGTAATAGGGAATGACGGCGGTAATTCGGCGGGCCGAGGCGCGGCGCAGGGCCTCAATCATGAGCAGAAGTTCCATGATATGGTGGTCGACCGGACGGCAGGTTGGCTGGACCACGAAAACGTCGGCCCCCCGCACGTTGTCCTCGATGCGTATCCGGGTCTCCTCGTCCTTGAAGGTACCGACGTAGGCATTGCCGAGGGGAATACCGAGGTTGTCCGAAATCTCGCTCGCGAGGGCACGATTGGCGGAGCCGCTGAACACCTGCAACTTGGATTCCACGGGGTTACTCTACCTCCGGTGTCGCTGGTCGCTCGGGACCGTCGAGTCGGGCCGAACGGGAAATTGGCCGGGCGGGCACTCCGGCGACCGTGACACCGGGGGGGACATCGTGGAGGACCACGCTTCCGGCCCCGGTTACGCTGCTCGCCCCTAAGGATAGAGGAGCCCGGAGCATGGTGCCTACCCCTATGAACGCCTGATCGCCGATCGTCGTGGGATACTTGTTGCTCCCATCATAGTTGGCGGTAACCGAGCCGGCCCCGATATTGACGCCATTTCCGACCTGGGCGTCGCCAAGATAACTAAAATGCCCGACTCGCGTACCGGAGCCGAGGGTGCTGTTCTTGACCTCGGCGAAATTGCCGATATGCACGTTCGCCGCGAGCGCGGTGCCGGCGCGCAGATGGGCGAATGGGCCCACGGTGACGTGTGACTCCAGTTCAGCGTACTCGATAACCGAGCAGTCTATCTTGCATTCGTCACCGATCGCGGAGGCCACGACTCGACTGTTCGTTCCGATCCGGCAGCGCTCTCCGATGGTCACGCCGTGGTCGATCCATACATTGGGTTCAATGATCGTGTCCTGGCCAATCGCGGCATCGGCGGCGATATAGGCGGTCGCTGGGTCTATCAGGGTGACACCGGCTTCCATCAGGCGACGCGCGATCCGTCCACGCATCACCTGCTCGGCGCCGGCGAGCGCTACCCGATCGTTGATCCCCAGAACTTCCTCCGGAAGACCGCCGGTCATCACCGCCAGGCCATCTTCCCGGGCGGCCAACTCGGCCAGATCGGTGAGATAGACCTCCCCGTCCGTGTGTCGGGGGAGGGAGGACAGGGCAGCGCGCAGCCAGGCCGCCTTGATCACATAGAGGCCGGTATTGATTTCCTTAATTGCCGTTTGCTCGGCGGAAGTCAATTTTTGCTCCACGATTGCTCGCGGAAGGCCGTCAGTGTCACGGACGACCCGGCCATATCCGGTTGGATCGTCCACTTCGGCGGAAAGCACGGTCAAGTTGGCCCCGTTGCTCCGGTGGTACCGGCGCAGCGCCTCCAGGGTCTGGGTGGCCAGCAGGGGCACGTCGCCGTAGAGAACCAGCACCTCGTCACAATCGGCGGGAATGGCCGATATCGCCACCTGCACCGCGTGGCCGGTGCCGCGCTGCTCCTCCTGAAGGATGGTCGCGGCATCAGTGGGCAACATGGCCCGAACGATCTCGTGCTGATGACCCAGCACATACAGAGGCGTACAGTCGCCCATCTCTACGATGGCCGCGTGAATGTGAAGGATTATCGGTACGCCGGCAAGCCGGTGCGCCACCTTGGGAAGGTGCGACCGCATCCGCGTCCCCTTCCCCGCCGCCAGTACGATAGCGATCGTCATGCTGCTCCGCCGAGGCCCGCTTGGCGCGTCCTGGGTCGTTACTTTTCCATCTCGGCAAGGGGCGTCATGGCACGCGAACCCAGCCCATTCAGGCATTCAGTGTAACACGCCTATGGACGCGATCGGCGGCTGCCGTGGGTTTACCAGGACGGTTAGCGCACGGCAGGCCCGGTGAGTGCTATAACTGTGAAGGGATGGAGTGACGTAGGCCCCGGCGGGGCCAGGAGGGTCAGGAATGGAGAGCGAACACGGGGCGCCGGCACCGGCGTGGGCGCGTGGCCTCCTGGCCGACGGCCTCGACCGTGTGCGCGGCCTGGAGGATCGCCTGGGCCTGCGCTTTCATAACCTGGATCTTGCAGCCCAGGCCCTTCTTCATCGATCAGCGGTCCTGGAGCAGGAGCGGGCTGGGCGTACCCTGGACTGGAGTGCCTCCAATGAGCGGCTGGAGTTTCTTGGTGACGCGGTCTTGAATGCTCTGACGGCGCACCTGATCTTCGATCGCTTTCCCGACGCCGACGAGGGCATCCTGACCGAGGCCCGCTCCGCGCTCGTCCGGCGGACCACCTTCGCGCTCCTGGCCGAGGATCTTGGCCTCGGGGATCTGGTGTATATGGCGAACGCGGAGCGGCGATCTGATGGCCGGGGCCGGGCGACCGTGCTTGCCGAGGCATTCGAGGCGGTGATTGGGGCGGTGTATCTCGATCGGGGCTGGGAGGTTGCCCGTACCCTCGCCCATCGGATCCTGACCGCTCGACTGGATGAGATTCTGGCCGCGATGGGTGATGGAAATCCCAAGGCGCGGCTGCAGGAGTTGGGCCAGGGCCGTTTGGGCGTCCTTCCCGTGTATGCATTGCTGGAGCGGCGCGGCCCGGACCACGCGAGCAGCTTTAGGGTTGAAGCCCGGATCGAGAGTTTTACCGCGGTAGGCGAGGGAACCTCGCGGAAACGGGCCGAGCAATCGGCGGCGCGCGCCCTCATGGAAATGCTGATCGCCCAGGATAACACCGTGGCGAAGAGGGATGCTGGCTCGGCGGACGCGGATTTGGCGCCCATGGGCGCGGGCGGCTCGGTCTGATGAGCGTTCGGGGCGAGGGCATGGATGAAGGGGCGCCTTTCGTGCAGCTTTCACTGTTCGCGTCCGAGGACGGCGATCCGGAGGAGATGCCGCTTGCCGCGATGGCTGCCCCAGAAATCACGGTGGATGCCGGCGAACTTCCCGCGGACACCGCGCCCATGGTCGCTGAGGTCGAGGTCCCACGGTCACAGCCACGGCCACGGCCGCGCCCCGTTACCCTGGAGGCGGCAATCGTGGAGTACAAGCAGTTTTTGGTGGCCGAGAACCGGGCGAAGCATACCCAAATGAGCTTTGGCCTGGACCTGAAGCTCTTTCTCGAGCACTTAGGCGACCGGGGATTGGGCCAGATTGGCGAGTCGGATTTGCGCTCATTCATCAGCTGGGTCCGGATCGAGCGGAATAATTCGGCGGTCTCCGTGCGGCGCAAGGTGGCCAGCCTGAAAAACTTCTTTGCCTATCTCTATCGGGAGCGGTTGATTCCTCACGACCCAGCCCTTCGGCTCATTTACCCCGAAACCTACCCTGCCCTACCGGAATTTCTGGAGGACCACAAGGTGGCGGACTTATTGGCCGCGGCGGCGGAGCATCCATTTTGGGACGCCTTGCTGTCCTTGATGCTAGATACCGGCTTGAAACGCGATGAAGTGGTGGCCCTGGGGTGGGGAGACGTGAGCCTGGGCGAGAGCGAGGTTCAGGAGAGCTATTTGGTGGTTCGCGATACCGAGCAGGCCAAGCGCCTACGGTCCCGCCGCCTGGAGATTAGTCAGGAGGCCGCCGACAAACTGCGGTCCTACCGAGCTGAGTTGAAGGTTCGAGAGCGGTTTTTCGACGTATCCGCTCGTGGAGTCAACTTTATCGTTGAGGTCTGCGGGGCGCGGGCCCACACGATTACCCGGGGCAAGAAGCTCACTCCACAGATTCTGCGGGAAACGTTCGCCGTACGCCGGATGAGGGATATGGTTCGCCAGGAGGACGCGCTCCGGGAGGCTGGGCTTGAGGAGGAGACGGTAGCGGCCCTGATCGAGGCGCACGACGTGCAGCTTCTCCGGCTTCTCGGACTCCATGAGGAGCCGGAATCGGCCAAGAAATACCGGAAACTGGTCTATGGTTGGTCCGAGCCAGGTCACACGCCGGTGTCACCGTCGATCTCCGTACGGGCTGATGCCGGACTGAACAGCTCGTCAAGCACCTGATCCGCGATCACCCGCTTTGCGGCGCGGGGCAGCTCGATCGGCGGTTGATCCGGTTT
>JANWHO010000267.1 GCA_025450375.1 Chloroflexota bacterium | reverse complement strand
GGGGCGCGCGCCCGCGGCTGCCGGACGGAAGAGGTCGTTGGAGCGCTCGCCGCGAGCATCGGCCTGGTTCCCGACGGCACTGTATGTGCCGCCAGGGAGCTCCTGAATGAATTCAATTCAGCCAGGCTGGTGCCTCAACCAGGTCTATAAGCCGAGTTCTGTACCCTGGCCGAAGCCAGGGCGACGACCATCTCTCTAGGACGCCGATTACTCGGCGCCTCAAGCGACCAACCCGGGGGCAAGGGCGAGCCATCCCTGGACAGCCTATGGCTGTCCGCCCCCTGTTCGGTCTTGCTCCAGATGGGGTTTACCGCGGCTAGCCGGTCGCCCGACTACCGGTGAGCTCTTACCTCACCATTTCACCCTTACCCAGCCTTTCGGCCGTCGGCGGTATGTTTCTGTGGCACTTTCCTTGGGGTCACCCCCACTGGGCGTTACCCAGCACCCTGGCTACATGGAGCTCGGACTTTCCTCATACGGCAGAGCCGCATGCGGCCGCCCGACCTGGTTGAGGCGACATGCAGTCTAGCATGCCTACCGGGTTGGCGCAAGACCGCGGAAGCGATGAAGCGATGGACCGATATCCCCACAATGCCTTACCCTCACCAGAGAGCTTCATGGCCGGTTCGATGAGGAACATGGCTGCTATTCCGAAAGGGGAACCCATGAGTTGGGCGCGTACGATCCTGGTCGGATTGGCCAACCCGCGGACCGCTGACTATCTGGTCCAGACCGGGGTCGCCCTTGCCCGCGCGCGGGGCAGCCGACTGGTAATCGTCAGCATCGTGGTGGTCCCGCCACAGGATACGCTCAGTAGCGGCGCCCGGCCGGCCAGAACCCAGAGGCGGCTCCTCCGCCGCGCGGCTCAGATCGCCGAGGCCGCCGGGGTTCAAGCCGAGACCGTGGTCCGGGCCGACCACCAGGTGGACGAGGCGCTGGGGGCCGTGGTGGCGGAGGTCGGGGCCAGCCTCCTGATCCTCGGGTGGGCGCCAAGCCCTCGGTTCGCCCGACCGGCTGACTCGTCGCTCTGGCGCCTGAGCCAGGAGCCACCCTGCGATATCCTGGCCGTCCGCCGGCATGAAGGCTCCGTACGGCCGCGGCATATACTCCTGCCCGTCCGCGGCGGCCAGCACGCGGATCTGGCCGCCGATCTGGCGGTCACTCTGGCGCGCGCCTGGGAGGGCACGGTCACCGCGCTCAGGGTGATCCCCTCCTATGTCCCCGAGGAAGAGATGGAGGTCGAACAAACAGCCTTCGCAACCTATTGGGCCTCGCTGCATCCAGATGTCCTGGTAGCCCGCGCGGTGGTTGCCGCCAACGTGCGGCGAACCCTCCTACTGGAAGCGGCCCAGGCCGACCTGGTAATCATGGGCGCGGCGGCGAGCAGCAGATCGTTTCCCTTTCCCTTCGGCCAGGTGGCGGAGGAAATCGCCGAACGCTCGCTCTGCCCGGTGTTTATCGCCAAGACCGAACTGCCCATGGCCCTGGACGAGGGAATAGCCCCACCGCGGACGGTAGATCGGGATGGCGTTTCGCGGGCCGAAACGGTATCCAGCACGGTCGATAAATGGTTTGCCGAAAACACCTTCCACAGTAAGGAATTCGCTGCCCTGGGCGAGCTCGTGCGCCTCAAGGAACAGCAGGGGCTTACGATAAGCCTGATTTTGCCGACTCTCAACGAGGAAGAGACGATCGGCGAGATTCTGGAGTGCATGCGCGAGGAGTTGCAGCGGCGCGTCCCCCTGCTCGACGAAATCCTGGTCATCGACAGCCGATCCCAGGACCGCACCGCATCGATTGCCCGCGTCCACGGGGTGCCGGTCTACGTTCACCAGGATTTGTTGCCGGATCAGGGTAGCTTCCATGGCAAGGGAGAGGCCCTCTGGAAAAGCCTCAGCGTGGCCAAGGGCGACATCATCGCCTGGATCGATACCGATATCGCCAACATCCACCCTAAGTTCGTCTACGGCCTCCTGGGGCCACTCCTGAAAGAGCCTCGTATTGGCTATGTAAAGGGATTTTACCGGAGGCCGCTGCGCCAGGGTGGCGTGCTCCATGAAGCAAGCGGTGGTCGCGTCACCGAGCTTACCGCGCGTCCTCTAATTAACCTCTTCTATCCGCTCCTCTCCGGGTTGATTCAGCCCCTCTCGGGTGAGTACGCGGGGCGCCGAAATCTCCTGGAACAGCTGCCCTTCTTTACAGGCTATGGGGTGGAAATTGGCCTCCTGATTGATATTCTGGAACAATTTGGCCTCAATGCCATCGCCCAGGTCGATCTGGAGCAGCGAATCCACCGGAATCAGTCACTCAGCGCGCTCAGCCGTATGTCGTTCACGATCATGCAGACCGTGATCACTCGTTTGGAAAGCCGGCGTCACATCGAACTGGTATCGGAAATCAATCGATCCATGAAGGCGATCATTCAGACACCCGAGCATCTGCAACTGGATGTCCGCCGGGTGGAGGAATTCGAGCGCCCCCCCATGGCCTCACTGCAAGCGCCAGTCGCCTAATATACCGAAGCCGAAATCCCATGGCGGTTCTCGGTAGGGGCACCGGGTACCCTCTGGGTGATGGGTGCCCTCGGGCCGCGCCGCCGGGCACCCACAAGGGCTGCCCCTACAACTGGTGGTCGACTTGCGCCGATCGCCTAGCGTGACGCCCCTGGCTGGGTGAGATGCCCACGGATCGCCTCCACCAAGCCGCCAATCGTATGCTCCTCGGCCACGATCGTCGGGACCAAGCCACACTCCCTGGCGGTGTCCGCGGTCACCGGACCAATGCACGCCACCGTCAATCCGCTTAGCAGGGTCGCCACGTCGCCGCCAAGGGCCTGGCAGAGGTTCCGGACGGTCGAGGAACTGGTGAAGGTGACGATGTCCACCGCGCCCGTCGCCAGCGCCTGTCGGAGCGCGGGAGCATCTTCGTCGCCGGGAACCGTCCGGTAGGCGACGTATTGCTCGACCCGCGCCCCGCGCCGCTCCAGGCCCTCCACCAAGCGGCGATCGGCGATATCGGCCCGCGCGAGGAGAACTCGGGCCCCTTCGGCGTCGGGAAGGCCGGCGGCCACCGCGTCGGCCAGGAAGGTATCCGGCATATACGCTACCTCGGCTCCCTTCGCGCGCAAGGCGCGGGCGGTGGCGGGGCCAATCGCCGCCATGCGAACCGCGCCAAGGTCCGCCCACGAGTTACCCAAGGCTCGAAGCCGCTCGTCGATTGCCGCCACCGCGTTGACGCTGGTGAAACAGATCCAATCAAAGCGCGCGGAGTCGGCCAGCGCGGCGTCGAGATCGGAATAGTCCGCCGCCGGTTCGATCCGGATGGCCGGAAACTCGATCACCCGCGCGCCGAATGACCGTAGCCGTGCCGAAAGCGCGCCTGCCTGCTCGCGCGCTCGCGTGACCAGAATCGTCTTGCCGGAGAGGGGGCCCTGAAACCAGGCCAGGGTAGGCGCGAGTCCGGCTACCCGGCCAACCACGGTCACGGCCGGCGCCGTGAGGCCGGCGAGCGCGGCATCCTCGGCAATCGTTCCCAAGGTGCCCAACACGACCTGCTGGTCCGGCCAGGTACCGCGACGCACCACCGCGACCGGGGTGGTCGAGGCCCTGCCGGAGGTAATCAGCCGGGCGCCAATCGCTTCCAGGTGTCCGACCCCCATCAGAAACACCAGCGTATCCGGTCCGGCCGCCAGGGCCTCCCACGGCACCGTGGACTCGCCCTTGGTCGGATCCTCGTGGCCGGTAACCACCGTGAAGGCCGGCGTGAAGTCGCGGTGCGTGACCGGGATACCGGCATAGGCGGGAGCGGCGATGGCCGAGGTAACGCCGGGCACCACCTCGAACGGGATGCCGGCGCCGGCCAGTGCCTCCGCTTCCTCGCCTCCCCGCCCAAACACGAAGGGATCGCCCCCCTTCAGCCGTACCACGCGCTTCCCCGCCTTCCCCTTTTCGACCAGCAGGGCGTTGATTTCTTCCTGGCTCAGCGCATGGTCCCCCGGGCCCTTGCCCGCGAAAATCAGCTCGGCATCCGGCGGCGTCTGCTGGAGCAGCGCGTCATTGGCCAACCGATCGTAGACCACTACCTCTGCATCTCGCAAACGGCGCAGACCTTTGACCGTGATGAGGTCTGGATCACCTGGACCCGCGCCCACCAGGGATACCAGACCCATCGCGCTATTGGCGGTTATCGTGATATCGGCCAAACTTCCTCCACTTTCTCCGTCGAAGGGTAGCAGATTGCCCCTGCCATGGCTCCCAAGCTGGCAGCTTCTCGCGGTATCCCGTCGGGTGCTAGAATATCCAGGCTACACCGTGGAGGTAGAAACTATGTCCGGGCATTCAAAATGGTCGCAGATCAAGCGCCAGAAGGGCATCAACGATAATAAGCGGGGCCAGGCATTCACTCGCCTGGGACGCGAAATCACCATCGCGGTCCACGAGGGCGGCGGCGATCCGACCGCCAACTTCCGCCTGCGCCTGGCGATCCAACGGGCGCGCGACAGCAACATGCCGCTGGATAACATCGACCGCGCGGTCAAGCGTGGCTTGGGCGGCGGAGACAGCGGCCACCTGGAGGAACTAACCTACGAAGGCTATGGCCCTGGGGGCGGCGCCGTGTTGGTGGAAGTGATGACCGACAACAAAAACCGGACGGCGGGTGAGGTGCGGCATGTATTTTCCCGTTGCGGCGGCAACCTTGGGGAAAGCGGCTCGGTAGCCTGGCAATTCACTGACCGCGGAATCATCTCCGTGGCCCTGCACGATGACGACGCCGATGATATCGAGCTGCTCGCCATTGATGCCGGAGCGGTGGATGTGTCGAGGAGCGAGGATGAGCTGGAAGTCCAGACCGAACCGTCCGATCTCGAGGCGGTGCGCGTGGCCCTTGAGGCCCGCAAACTGGAGATTCTCAACGCCGAGCGCACCCTGGTGGCCAGCACAACCGTGGCGCTCGATCGTCAACAGGCAGTGCAAATGCTGAAGCTGGTCGATAAGCTGGAGGAACTGGACGATGTCCAGAAGGTATACAGCAACGTCGATATCTCCGATGAGGATATGGAGGCGTATGAAGGATAAGCGGTTCAATTCCTGGTGAGCGAGGTACCGCCGCGCGTGCTGGGAATCGACCCTGGCACGGCCATTATGGGCTATGGGATAGTCGAGGAGCGCGGGGGTACGTTGTTGGGAGTGGCGCATGGGGTGCTGCTTACCCCCGCGGGTGAGCCGCTGCCCACGCGGCTGCTCCGCCTGTATGAGGGCCTGCATACGGTAATTACCACGCACCAACCTTCCGTGATGGCCATTGAGACACTGTTCTTTAATCGGAATGTCCGGACCGCCCTCGCGGTGGGCCACGCGCGCGGGGTCGCCTTGTTGGTGGCGGCACAGAAGGGGCTTCCCGTGGTGGAGTATTCGCCCCAGCAGGTGAAGGACGCGGTCGTGGGGTATGGAGCGGCCGGCAAGGATCAGGTGCAAAAGATGGTCACCACCTTGTTGGGTCTCCGCGAGGTGCCGCGACCCGATGATGCCGCCGACGCCCTGGCAATCGCGATTTGCCATGTGCATAGCGCCCGCCTCACCTGGATGATGTCCGCTCCGAGAGCCGGTGTACGATGATTGAGGCGCTGCATGGGGTGGTGGAAACGTGCGAACCGGACGCCGCTGTGCTACGCTTGGGATATATCAGCGTCCGGGTAGGAATCACGGCCGAGACGGCGGCCGTTCTTCGCCCGGGGGAGCGGGCGTCGCTTCTGACTCACCTACATTTTCGCGAGGACGTGCTGGCGCTGTATGGGTTCGCTACCGCCGAGGAGAGGAGCCTCTTCGAGGAACTGCTCGGGGTAAGCGGCGTAGGGCCCAAGGTCGCCATCGGCTTTCTCTCCGCCTTTACCCCGCAAGCACTCCGAGAAACAATCGAGCAGGAAGATGTAACCCGTCTAACCAGGGTTCCCGGGGTCGGACGAAAAACGGCACAACGCGTAGTGCTCGAATTGAAGGGCAAGCTTGCCGTGGTAGGCGGACCGGTATCCGCGCCGCTCACGGCCCGCGATCAGGATCTGTTAAGCGTGCTGTCCGGGCTGGGCTACAGCGCCGCCGAGTCAGCAGCCGCCTTGCGGCATAGCAGTGAGGTAGCGATCGCTGGAACCGATGAAGACCGACTCCGCGCCGCGCTCGGGTATTTCGCCGGTCACTGAGCCGAAAAAAGCGCCACTTCCGGCTCTGACCCCGGCGGGAACGCCGGGGCTGGACCCCACGCCCCCGATCGTGGCCGAAGTTCCGATCCCAGCCCCGTTGGTTGCCTTCCCGCCCCGAGTCCGTGTCTGGATCCTTTCCGTGCTTGGCCTCGTGGCGTTCCTGTTCCTCCTCCGGGTTACCACGATTCTGACCCCGTTCCTGTGGGGAGTCGTGGCGGCCTATTGTTTCAATCCGCTCATCCGGATGGTATGCCACCGTACCCATCTTCCCCGCTTCGTGGTCGTCTCGGCCATCTATCTTGCCTGGTTCGGCGCCCTCATCGCGCTCTTCTCCGTGGCGGTTCCGCGTCTCAATGCTCAGGTGAATCAACTCGCGAACGATCTCCCCACGATCGTCAGTGACCTACAGGCCCGCTATTTCGGCACCACCAATCAGCCATTACAGGTGGCGGGCTTTACCATTGACGTGCCGCAGATCACCCGACAACTGGCGGCCGGCCTCAATTCCTTTGTCACGAACTTCGCCGGCGGCACCTACTCGGCGGTCGTTGGCGCCGTGGGCCGGATCGCCCAATTCTTGTTGTTTCTGATCGTCACGTTCTATCTCTCGGTCGACGCCCCCAATATTGGGGCGAAACTGGCCGCGATCATCCCGAACCGCTACCGCGCGGAGGTTCTTGAGGTCGGGAAGCAGATGGATCATGTACTCAGCCAGTACCTACGTGCCCAACTTATCTTGATCGCCTTGATGTCGGTGGCCAGCTTCATCGTCCTGTCCCTGATGGGCGTACGCTTCGCCTTGATCCTGGCCCCCATCGTGGGCGTCCTGGAAATCTTCCCGGTAATCGGTCCCTTCGCCGCGATTACAGGGGTCACCTTGATCGCCCTGCTATCCCCGCCGAACTACGGCCTATCACACACCGGCTCGGCGTTAATCGTCGCTCTGGCCTTTTTCATTCTTCGCCAGGTTGAGGACTACGCGGTGATCCCCAACGTGATTGGCCACGCGGTCCGCCTCCATCCCGTCCTCATCCTCTTCGCCGTCACCGCCGGGGCAACCATTGGCGGTGCCCTGGGACTCTTCCTGGCCGTACCGATCACCGGCGCCCTGCGGGTGCTTGCGATCTATCTCTACCGGAAGATGGACTTCTGATGAGCCATCAGGCTTCCGGCCTCATGCTCAGCCGGAGTGAAGCGATCGCGTTCGCCGCCGAATGTCGGGCCGAGGGCCGGCGCCTGGTGGTGACCAATGGCTGCTTCGACCTGATCCATGCGGGCCATGTCGCCTACCTCGCCGCCGCGCGAGCCCTGGGCGACGTCTTACTGGTGGGGCTCAACGGGGATGCCACGGTGCGCGCGCTCAAAGGACCGGATCGGCCGCTCACCACCCAAGCGGATCGCGCGGCGGTCCTCCTGGCCCTCCGCGTAGTGGACGCGCTGGTCATTTTCGATGAACCCACGGCCGGCCCCCTCCTGGAGGATCTCCGGCCGCCAATCTACGCCAAGGGTGGTGACTACGCGCCAACCGGCGGGGGCGCCGGGATCCCTCTGCCCGAGGAGCCCGTGGTCCGCGGCTACGGCGGCGCGATCCATCTGCTTCCCTATATGGACGGCCGCTCGACCAGTGCCTTGATCGATCGGGTCAGGCACGGCCGAACGGACCGATCCGTCCGATCCGACTGATCGGCACTGCCCCCTACACTGGCTGAAGCATCTCGTGAAGCCGGGTCTCCGAATCCAGGCTAGTCAGGCCGATTAAGCGATCGCCAAGGGCGAGGACAGTGTCCTTGGTGGGAAACGATCGGACCCCCTCATGAATGAGGAGAGACAGGACCGTATCGGGCGGCAACCCCAGATCGCCGATCCTCCGCCCCACCCACGGGCAGTCGTCCGCCATGAATAGGTCAACAATCTCCATGCCGATGCTCCGCAAGGTGAGCAGATTCACGAACGGGGTGGTAGGAATTTCCTGCTCGATCAAGCTGATGATGAACTGGGTGGCGCTCACCGTGACGTCGATCCCGAGCTTGATGAAAATATCCTCGTTCCGCGGATTATTGATCCGGGCGATCGTCCGCTTCACGCTGAAGTGCCGTTTCGCCACCTGGCTGACCACCAAATTGTCCTCATCCTCCCCCGTAACCGCGCATACAACGTCGGCCCGGCTCACCCCCGCTGCTTCCAGGGTAGCCGCCTCGGCGCCGTCTCCCCGTAAGACCACGCCCTCACCGAGGTCGTTGGCAATCTGCATGGCCCGCCGGCGGTCCCGTTCAATCAGCAGGACTTCGTGCCGTTCGTCCAGGAGTGCCTTGGCAAGATAATAGCCAACCTTTCCACCCCCGATCACCACGATATACATAGACGGTTATACTCTCCTTCAGGTGGGCGTTCAGCCCACGTCCAGCAGGGCCTCGATGCGCTCCACGCCAACTCTGGTGGGACACATCGTCTCCAGCCCCATAGTGCGGAAGCTTTCATTCCGTTCCGGGTCGTAGATTCTCACAATCACCCGCCCCACGTGAAAGACGCACTGGGCAATTTGGCTGGCCATTATATTGGAATTGTCATTATCAGACAGGGCCAGAAACGCATCCGCGGTCTCGATCCCCGCCTGGCGCAACACATCGTAGTCGATACCCTCGCCAAGCACCGCCTGCCCGCCAAATTTGGCGGGCAGACGATCGAAGGATTCAAGTTTCAGATCGATTATGCTGACCGAGTGGCCTTCGGCGTCCATCATGCCAGCCAGACGCGCGCCAACCCGCCCGCACCCCAAGATGACTACTTGCATGTCAATGTTCTCCGTTGAAATCGTTCGGAGCGATGATACATTCTTGAAGTACGGTACCGCCAGAACCCACCAAGCATACCGCCAAAGGCAGCAACGTGCGAACCGACGACTTTGATTACGAACTCCCAAACGAGTTGATCGCCCAGCATCCCACCGAGGAACGCGATCGCTCGCGACTCCTCGTGGTTCACCGCGCGAGCGATCAACTCAACCATGCCCGCTTTAGCGACCTTCCCGCTTTCCTCAACCAGGGCGACCTCCTGGTGGTCAACGACAGCAGGGTGCTGCCAGCCCGTCTCCATGGGATCCGGGAACGAACCGGGGGGTCGGTGGAAATCCTGCTCCTGAACGAACTGGAGGCGGATCGATGGCTGTGTCTGGCCAGGCCGGCTAAGCGGGTCCGGATCGGCGATAGGCTCCAATTTGGCGAGGGCGAGATCCGCGCCGAAGTAACCGAGGAACAACCCGAGGGGCGGCGGGTGCTCGCTTTCCAGCCGGCCGATAGCCCGCTGCGTGAGCGACTGGCGCGGATCGGAGAGTTGCCGCTCCCACCCTATATTCGAGAACAGCCGGCGGATCCCGAGCGTTATCAGACCGTGTACGCGCGCGAACTCGGCTCCGTGGCGGCGCCGACCGCCGGCCTGCACTTTACCCCTGAGCTCCTGGATCGCCTGGAGGCACGGGGTTGCCGGCGGGCCTCTGTTACGCTCCACGTGGGGTTGGGAACCTTCCGCCCAGTCCAGGTCGCGTCCATTACGGAACATGTGATGCATGCTGAGTACGGCGAATTGCCGGCGGACACCGTGGCGGCAATGCGCGCGACTCGGGACCAGGGAGGGCGCGTGGTCGCGGTCGGCACCACGACCGCTCGGGTGCTGGAGACGGCGGCGCGGCAAGACCCCGATTCCCCTTGGTCCGGCTGGACTGATATCTTCATCTATCCAGGCTTCGAGTTCCGCGCATGTGACGCCCTGATCACCAACTTCCATCTCCCGCGTTCCACCCTGTTGATGCTGGTCAGCGCCTTCGCCGGAAAGGACCTGATCGATCGCGCCTACGCCGAGGCCATCCGGGAGCGGTATCGCTTCTTCAGTTTTGGGGACGCGATGCTGATTCTGTAAGGGCGACATGAGGTATGATCGGGATGAACCCGGGAAATCGCTTCGCGGCAGTGGGGGACGGCGATGCGGATGCTTTTGATGGTTACCAATAACCAGATGTCGCTTCGCGAACTTTACACCCTGGCGGTGGAAAATCACTCGGCCGGCTGGGCAACCTCGTTCATGAGCGGCTTGCCGGATGGCGCGGAATCCATAGTCTCCGCCTATGACGCGATTATCTATGAACTCGGTCCCCCCGATAGCCCGCGACGGGTGAGCGATCTGAAGGCCCTGCGCCGAACCGG
>JANWHO010000266.1 GCA_025450375.1 Chloroflexota bacterium | reverse complement strand
TGTTTCCGTTGAACTTCTCGAGCCAGGGTGGTTGAATGGAGAGAGCGAGAGCAGGGTTCCGGTGAGGAGGCGGGCGATGTCGTTGGTGGTACGGGAGGTAGGGGAGATTCCGGCGGCGGTCAAGGCGTGGGGCGAGGCACGGCTGGCGGCGGAGAATGTGTATCGGGTGATCGGAGAGCACTTGGCGGACCTGGTGCGAGACGAGCAGTTCGCCGGGCTGTACGAGCCGACGGGGCGGCACGCGGTCTCGCCCGCGGTCCTGGCGCTGGTGAGCTTGTTCCAGCACCTGGAGCAGATCCCGGATCGGGAAGCGGCGACGATGGTGGTGAGCCGCCTGGACTGGAAATATGCCTTGCACCTGCCCCTGGAGGATGCGGGCTTCGACTACAGCGATTTGTGCCATTTTCGCCAGCGGCTGCTGGCCCATGCGGAAGAGCGGCTGGTGTTCGAGGCGGTGTTGACCCGGATCCAGGCCCTGGGCTGGCTCAAGAAGCGGGGCAAGCAGCGGACGGACGCGCTGGCGGTGCTGGGAGCGGTGCGCGAGTTGAGCGAGTTGGAGCTGGTTAGCGAGACCTTGCGGCTGGCGGTGCGAGAACTGGAGGCGGGGGACCCGGCCTGGCTGGAGCAGACGGTCAATGCCAGCTTCCGGGAGCAGTATGCCCACACGCGGGGCGATTATCAGCTGAGTGCGACGGAACGGGTCCGGCAGCTGCGCCAGGTGGGCGCGGATGGCTTCTGGCTGCTGGATCGGCTGGCCCCGGCCGAGGCGCGGCTGCGCGAGTTGGCGGCGGTGCGGCTCCTGGAGGAGGTGTGGGCCCAGCACTTCACGCGGACGGCGGGCCAGATCCAGGTCCGCCCGCACGCCGTGCCCTGCACCGAGTTGATCGTGACCCCGCACGATCCCGGCGTCCGGGCCGGGCAGAAGCGGGGCAAACGCTGGCGGGGGGAGAAGGTCCACGTCACGGAAACCGCCGAGCCAAGCGGACCGAACTTTCTGACCGACGTGACCACCAGCAATGCCTCGAGCGGGGACAGCGAGGCCCTGCCGGAGATTCGGGCCCAGTTGGCCGCCCGGGATCTGCTGCCGGCGGAGCAGTTCGTGGACAGCGGTTACGTCTCGGGTCGGCAGTTGGCCCAGAGCCAGGCGGCGGGCATCGAGTTGGTGGGGCCGCCTCGGGCCGACACCTCGCCCCACGAGTTCAAGCTCGCCGACTTCCGCATCGACCACGTGGCGTGTCTGGCCGTCTGTCCACACGGGAAGGTCTCGATCAAGTGGAGCCCGCGCACCGACCGGGATGGCAGCCAGGCCGTGAACATCCAGTTCGCCGCCGCCACCTGCGCCGTCTGCCCCCTGCGGTCTCGCTGCACCACGAGCGCCAGTGGCCGCAGCCTGCATCTGAATGAACATCATCCCCTCCTGGTGGCCCGGCGGGCCGAGGCCCAGACCGAGGCCTTCCGGCTCCGCATGCATGCCCGCCCCGCCATCGAGGCCACCCTCTCTGAGTTGGTCCGCCGCCACGGCCTGCGGCGCCACCGCTACCGCGGCGCCGCCAAACGCCACTTGGAGAACCTCCTCAAAGCCGCTGCCTGCAACCTCAAGCGGCTGGCCCGCGCCCTCGCGACCCCGCTCCGGCTGACGGCGGCGCCCACGCGACCGCTGGCGGCAGTCGCATGAGCGCCCTGCGGACCCTGGCCCCACGCCACCAGGTGCCCGGCTACCCCTGCGCGGCCACGCGGGCGCACCCGGACTCCCACCCCACCTGCCCCAGCACTCACCGGACACCGCCACCTCCCCCGCCCCACCCGCGAAAGTCAACAGAGACAAGATGCTCGCGCTCCCAGGAACCGGCGTCTTGTTACGGCGTGGCCTTTCCGCCCAATTTCATGCTAGCCTATTTCACCGCGCCCATGGTAAGGCCGCGGACCAGCCAGCGTTGCGCCACCCAGCCGGCAATAAAGACCGGAGCGATGGCCAGGGTCGAGGCCGCCGACATCTTGGCCCAGAATAATCCCTCGCTGGTCATGAAACCGGAGATGTAGACGGTCAAGGGCCCCGTATTGGGCCCGGTTAGATTCACCGCCAGAAAGAACTCGTTCCAGGCAAAAATGACGCAGAGGAGGGCCGTGGCCGCCAGGCCGGGCGCCGTCAGGGGCAAGACGACCGAGACCAAGGAACGGAGCACCCCCGCGCCGTCGATCTGGCTGGCTTCCAGTACCTCGCGCGGCACCTCGGCAAAGAAGGAACCCATCATCCAGATCACCAGCGGGAGATTCATCGCCGCGTAGAGCAGAATCATGCCGGGGCGACTGTCGTAGAGTCCGATTTGCTTGTAAATGACGATCAGCGGCACGACGATCCCGACCAGCGGCATCATCTTGGTTGAAAGCACCCAGGAGAATACGTTGGGAGTGCGCTTGGTGGGATAGAGCCCCAGACTAAAGGCGGCGGGAACCCCAAGCAGAAGGGCCAGGATCGTCGATCCCACGCTGAGGAATACGGAGTTGCCGAAGAAGGTCGAATAGCCGTTGCTCTCGATCGCGGTGCGGAAGTTGTCCAGAGTGGGACTGAAGAAAAGCTTGGGCGGGAGCTCTACCGCCGTTCCCTCGGTCTTGAATCCGGCCAGGACCATCCAGAGCACCGGGAAGAAGACCACGAGGGCGATCACATAGGTTAAGGCGGTCAGTCCAATACTCGACAGCTTGAGATCTTTTCGGGCCATCGGCCCGCGACCCGCTCCCGCTTGCGTTTGCATCCCGATCATTGGCCGCTCCTATTGAATGTGCCGGCGAGGAGGCGGAGCAGCAACGCGGCGATCACGGAGGCGAAGATGACCGCGAGCACCCCTTGCGCCGCCGATGAGCCAACGTCGTTACTCTGGGAGATCGTCTGATAGACGTAGAAGGGCACCGTGGTGGTCGCGGTGCCGGGTCCACCCTGCGTGGCGACGTAGATTTCACCAAAAAGCTGCAAGACATAGATCGTGCCGAGCAGCACGGTGAGCTGGATGTAGCGGCCCAGGAGCGGGAGGGTGATGTGGAGAAACTCCCCGACCCCGCTCGCCCCATCGAGGTGGGCGGCCTCGCGCACCTCCTCCGGCAGTCCTTGCAGGCCCGCCAGCAGGATCAGCATCATGAACGGGGTCCATTCCCACACCGAAATGGTGATCACGCTCAGTTTGGGGGCCACGCCCAGCCAATCCGTCCGCGGCAGACCGACCGAGGTGGTGATCCAGTTGAAGAGCCCGAAGACCGGATTGAGCAGGAGGTTCTTCCAGACCACGGCGCTGACCGTGGGCATGACGAAGAACGGGGCGATCATCAGGGAGCGGACCAATCCCCGGAGGGGGAAAGGCCGGTGCAGCAACAGGGCAAAGGCGAGCCCGATCACCAACGAGCCGCCGACAATCCCGACCGTCATTTCCAGGGTGTTCACGATGGCGTCCCGGAAGGTAGGATCCTGAAGTACGGTGTAGTTGAAGTTCTCCAGGCCAACCCAGGGCCTGCCCAACTCGGGCGAGGTGAGGATCCAGGTGTGCACGCTGTACCACAGGGTCAGAATGAACGGCGCCTGGGTCATCACCACCAAATAGAGAAGGGCCGGCAGCAACAGGAAAAACTGGATCCCTGGCCACCGCGGGCGCGCGCGTCGCGTACTGCCCGCGAAGGTCGTTGGCGCGATGGCTGTCGAACTGTTCATGGCTCGTGTATCTCCAACCACTTGGGGACGCCAGGGTGCGTACCTCCGCCGGAACCACTCTGAGCGGAGGCGCGCACCCTTTGCCGTGAACTCGCTATTTGATGTACCCAGCGATCGTCATCGTATGGGTGACCTGGGTCTGCGAGAGCTGCAAGGCCGCCGCCACCGAGGTACCGCCGGTGACCGCCGCGTCCAGGTTCTGCGTCACCTGGGTGCCGATGGACTGGAACTGGGGGATGCCCACGAACTGGACCCCGGTGTAGGGCACCTTGTTCAAGGTGGCGTTGTTCGGGTCGGCGGTCTGGATCGACTGCAGGGTCAGGGCGGCGAAGGGAGCGGCCTTCTGGTAGTTCGGGTTGCTGTAGGTCGAGGCGCGGGTGCCGGGGGGAACGCTTCCCCAACCCTTATCCTTCGCGACCAGGGCAATGTAGTTCTTGCTGGTGGCCCAGGTGAGGAAGGAGAAGGCGGCGTCCTTATGTTTGCTGGCTGATTCCATGGCAAGGGCCCAGGACCACAGCCAATGTGAGCCTTTCGGGGTTACCTTGGTCGGCGCGAAGGCGAAGCCCACATTGCTGGCGACCTTGGAGACGGAGGGATTGGTAAGATCGCCGGCCGCTACGGTCGCGTCGACCCACATGGCGGTCTTGCCCTGGGCGAACGCCGTTTCGCACTCGGTGAAGCCGCTGCTGGTGGCGCCCGGCTCCCCGGCGGAGCGGATCAGATTGATGTAGAACGAGACCGCCGCTTCGTCGGCTGGGCTGGTAAGCTGCGGCTGCCACTTCAGATTGAACCACTCACCGCCGAAGGTGTTGATCACCGTGGTGAGGACCGCGCCCATCTCGCCCCAGCCGGGAGTGGCACGGAGGCAGATGCCATAGACATTCTTCGCGGGATTGTTCAGCTTCTTGGCGAAGGCGGCGACCTGGTCCCAGGTGGGGTGGAGCGGCATGGTCAGTCCGGCCGCCTTGAACATTGCCTTGTTATAGTAGGTCATCGAGCTTTCGGCGTAGAAGGGGATGGCGTACAGATCATTCTTGTACGACAGGCCGGCCCGGACCTTCGGGAGCAGGTCGTTTACGTTATAGGCGCTGGCGGCCGCCGGGCTCATCTTGGCGAAGTACGGCTGCAGGTCGGTAACCCAGCCGTTCTTGGCCCACATCGGGATCTCGTAGGTGCCCTCGGTGGCGAGGTCGAACTCACCGCCGCCGGTGGCCACGTCGGCGGTCACCTTCTGGCGCAGCGTGTTCTCGTCCAGGGTGTCGTATTTGACGTTGATGCCATACTGCTTCTCGAAGATGGGCGTGAGCTTCTCCATCTCGACCATGTCCGGGTTGTTGACCGTGGCGATGGTGAGGGTGACCGCGGCGCGCGATGCCGCTAGCGGCTGGGCGGCCCGCGCGGGCGCCGCCGCGGCGCCGAGGGTCGCGAGAATGGAGGCAGTGAGGAAGATTCGTCTCGTAGCCGTCACTGGATGTACTCCTCTTTGATGAGCAATCATGCGAAAGGCCCCTGCCGGCGCGTTGACCGGCCCGTGATCGTCCCCCGAGCAGTGTGCCGGCTCTGGCTCACTCTCCGGCCTTACTCCCCTGCTTTACCCCTTTCTGTTGCTCGCTGTCCCTGCCGGTCGGCGGATCATCTCGGCGCCCCCGTTCGCGCCTCCGCCTCCAGGCTGGCAGGCAGGACATAATGGCCGATTATAGGTGAATACCTGGCCTTACACCATAGGTCTTTGTGCCCTTGGCGGAACGCGGATGTTCCTGTTCAGGCACATATGGTTCACCCTCGCGTTTGATCGGTATCATGTTCCCCACGAAGGACACGCGCCGGCCCGGCGCATAATGACCATGGAAGGGGAAAGCGCGATGCTCCAGCATGATACGTTCGGCCGCCTATTCCGCAAGCATCGCCTCGATCGCGGTCTGAACCAGGAGGATCTGGCGGATGCCGTGGGCTACTCGGGCGCCAGCCGCCATTCGATCGTCTCCAAGATCGAGACCACGGCGAGCCGGCCATTCGCCAACCCCGAGCAGGTAGCCAAGCTCATTCGCGCTCTCCATCAGGAACGGAGCTTCACCCTGACCGAGATCCACCAATTGGCAACCACCTATCTCGGGTTGGAAACGCTCGGCGCGGCGGGCGAGCGGGTGCATCTGGCGGTCGCGATCGGCGGGGTGGCGTTCAGCAGTTTTTGGTCCAGCGTGGTGGCCAATCTGGCGATCCACGCCGGACCGTGGTGCAACCTCGCCCTCCATACCCACGGGGAGGATCTGGGGAGCGAACAGGAGATTCTCCGTTCGTTCATCGATCGGGCTCACAGTCTCTATGGGGTTATCCTGGCCCCGGCTCAGGGGCTCTACCGAGGGCCGTCTCCCCGCCAGATGGAGATTCGGCGGGATCTGGTCCGACAGCTGCAAGAGCGCGACGTGCCGGTGGTTCTGGTCGATCGTTGGCTTACCGAAGCGGGGCAGGCCACCTTGCACATGCATGCTCCGGTGGTATCGGTCGATCACTACGACGCGGGGCGGAAGGCGGTGCGGAAGCTGTGCGAGGCCGGCCACCAGCGAATCGGCGTGCTGCTGGATCTGGAGCACGATCAGGTGCAACGGGAACGCCGCCGGGGGGTGGTGGATGAACTGCGGGCGCAGGGCATCGACCTCGACCGGCGCTTGATCGTATTCGGCACGGCGGGGCAGCAGGTTGACTCGTCCGCGCTCGGCAACAGTCCGTTCGGTTTTCACAATATCCGGATGAACGCCAGCGCCCTGATCAGCGGCCGCGAGGGCTTTCCCATCCCCACCGCCCTGCTTTGCACGACCTCGTACGTGACCCTCGAAGCCTACACGGCGATCATCCGCGACCGGCGCCTCACCATCCCCGATCAGATCTCGCTTCTCGGGTTCGACGATGTGAGCGAGTTGCGGCGCCTGGGGATCTCGCGAGTGCCCTACCGGCCGAGCGATACCGCGTTGAATGCCTTCGAGAAGATCCGGGATTACCATGATCCAGCCCGGAAGGCCCAGGCCCAGCGCGACCATTTCTGGCACGTCAGCTACGCCGACACCGATTGGGATATCGCCACCTACGAGGAGCCGGGTACGGTTCGGAACGTGCATGAGCCGGTGAGCACGGAGGCCAGGGAGCAGGATTAATCGATCTCCTCCACCCGTACCCGCCGGAATACGCGCCACAGGGCCAGGTCATAGGCCACCTTGAGGCCCCCCGCCACCAGAAAGGGGATGCCCACGGCCAGCAGCGGCCCTTGCATCAGGGCGCCGGAGATCACGGGGGTGGTCGCCGATCCGGCGCTGCGGGCCAGCGAGGTGACGCTGGCCGCCGCCGTCCGCTCCTCCGGCGCCACCAGGGCCATGGTGTATGCCTGGCGGGTCGGCACGTCCATCTGCGAGAGGAGCTGGCGGAGCAAAAGCACCACGGCCGCCAGGGTGTAGTTGGGCATGACGGGAATCAGGATCAACAGCACGTTCGAGGGCAGATGGGAGAAGACCATCGTGTTGAGGAGGCCAAAACGGCGGGCCAGCGGCGCGGCGGCCAGGAAGGAGAGCGAGGCGAGCAGGTTAGAGCCGAAGAACAGCGCCGCCAGGGCATCAAGGGAGACCCCATAGCGGAGATGAAAATAGAGGGCCAGGAGGCTCTGCACCACCAGGCCACCGGATAGGGCGTCCACGCTGAACAGGCCCGAAAGGCGCAGGACGATGCCGCGGGAGGGGCCGAGATGAGGGACCAGGCGCCGGGACGGCGTCCCACCGGATCTCGGGGCCGCCTCTACCCTGGGCGACAGCTTCCCCACCAGGAGCACGACCGCCAGGGCCGCCATAGCGTAGAGGGCGAACATCAGCCGCAGGCCGTGGTCCAGGGAGAGTCCGAGATGGGTGAGCGGCTCCGGAAGCCCGGCGAAGAGCGCCCCGCAGGCGCCGGCGAAAGAGGCCACCAGATTATAGCGGGCGAACAGCCGGGTCCGGTGCCCGACCGGTACGGTGAGGGGCAACATTGCCTGCTCGATGGGAAGAAATGGGGCGGTCTCGGAGGCCGTGGTACCCAGGGTGCCAAAGAAGGCCGCGACCAGCAGGACGGGAAAGGCGCGGACCAGACCGAAGATCGCGCCGGTGGCCGCCATCAGGACAGCCAGAACGGCCAGGGTCCGCCGCCGGCCCCACTGGTCCGCGCCCAATCCGATCAGGTAGGTGCCGCAGAAATCACCGACCAAGGACACCGTGATCAAGGCGCCGATCTCCGTGGGGGACACGCCGTCCTGGCTCAGCGACACCGCCAGGACCACCCCCAACATGCCATAGGCAAACTGGCGGATTCCGCGCGCGATAGTGATCAGGAGGGCGTCCCGCGCGTAAACCGCCGCCTCACCGGCGGGCCCAACCGGCGGCGCGTTCTCCACTGGTGTGTACTCTCCTTGTTAGGGGGACGGATCGGACGGATCCATCCGATCCGTCGGATCCGTCCGAGATCCGGGAGCGTATCACGGCCGCAAGGCGGCCACCAATCGATCCAGCGACCGCGCGTCCTCGAGTTCCCACACTGCATCGATGACCTGCTGGGACCGCGCGGGAGACAGCACGCCTTCCGCGCATTCGCGGAACTTGTCCTCCAATTGGCTTCGGCTCATTGGCTTCAGGGGATGGCCGATCGCCACGTCGGCCTCACCGAACAGGGTGCGGCCGTTGGTCAACTCGACCGTGACCTTGGCCCGTACGTGCTCGAAGCCCAACGCCTCCAACTCAGGATCGACCTCCACCAGCACCCGCTCCTCCATGGCTTGAATAGCCGGATCGGCCACCGTCTCGTTCGTGAACTCGCGCAGGCCCGCCCGGCGGCGGACCACGGCCACCGCCATGCAGAATTGCAGGCTGAATTTGGCCTCAAGCTCGGTGGTGGGACGGGGATAGATCAAGGCATTCGGGACATTGCTGTTGGTGCCGACCCGAACTCGGGCAACATCGGCGGGCGCCACGTCGTTGCTCTTTACCAGATCCAGGATCACGTCCTGGGCCGGATGTGAGAGCGAGCCGGAGGGGTACGGCTTGATCGATACTCCAGGTTCCAGCAAAAAGTAGGGTGCGCCCAGTTTGCCCACGATTTTATCCGGATCATAACCGCCGCCGGCGGCGGCAAAGAAGCCTCTCCTGGCCTCCAGGATGGTGGAGGCGGCGGTCATGCCGTCGGACGCCAGCAGGCAGGCCAGAACGCCATTATAGGCGGCGCGGCCGGAGTGGAAGGGCTTGGTCATGGTGCCGAAGTTCTCGCGCAGGCCGCCCGCCAGGCTGCCGGCCAGGCCAAAGGCGCGGGCCAGGGTATCCGCGTCTAACCGCCGCAACTTACCCACCGCCGCCGCCGAGCCGAAACCGCCCATGGTCGCCGTGCTGTGAAAACCCTCCTGGTAATGGCGGGGAGCGATGGCGTCGGCCAGCCTGCATGCCACCTCGATGCCCAGCACGTAAGCGAGCAGGAGATCCTTGCCGGAGGCGCCGCGTTCCTCGGCGATTCCGAGCGCCCCAAACAGCACCGGCACGGTAGGATGGGTGAGCAGGCCGTAGACGCTGGTTGGGGTGGTCGAGAGTTGGGTATCGTCGTAGTCGAGGGCGTGACCGGAGGTACCGTTCAGCCAGGCAGCGATCTCGGGCTGGAGCAGCAAGTCCGTGCCCACCGCCGTGGCGGCCCCGGAGGTCGTGGTGCGCTCGACATAACGACGAAGAATGAGCGTCCCCTCGGCATGGACGCCAGACAGCGCCACTCCCAGGCCATCGAGGATGTGTTCCTTGGCGATGGCGCGCACCGGCGCCGGAATAGCATCAAGCTGTGTATCGCGGACAAAATCAACCACCGCGGCCGTGGTATTCATCTTCGAGTCCTTCCCTCCCTGGTTGACCTAGCGGATGTGGCAATAAGATGTACTTACTGTTACATGTCGCCGGATGCCTTGTCAAGGAAGCTCACCGCCGGAGCCGGCGGCGTTCCCGACCGTGGGCGTTCGCGGAGGGAGGCTCTAAATCTCACCTGATTGCCCTCGATTTTCTCTGGGCCGCCCGAGCGAACCGGGGCTTGCCGGGGAGCGCCCGATGGCCCTGACCGCCTACCGCCCACATTGACAGTCCAAGTAACACCTGCTATATTGCACTCTATCTTACAGCGCCCAGGAGTAACAGCCGCACATCTAGCGAGGACGAATCCCACCGGATCCATGGTGAAGGTCGGGCAGGGGAGGATGCACATGGCGCAGTCTCTTCCGGTGTCGGGAGCACGGCGGGCGTACGTGCCTCGACGAAACTCCCCCGCGCGCACGGCGCGAGCCGCCGGCCGCGGACTGCAATATATCCTCCTGATCCTCATTACGGCGGTGATGGCCTTACCGTTGGTGTGGATGGTGCTCAATGCCTTCAAGCCCGATACCGAGACCTCGGGCTACCCGCCGACCTTTTTCCCGGTTCATCCTACCCTGGATAATTTCAGCAACCTCTTCAAGATCAGCCCGTTCGGCACCTTTTATCTCAACAGCCTGCTCGCCTCGGGAACGGCGGCGATCCTGACCATCATCGTGTCGTCACTGGCCGCCTACGCGATCACCCGGTTCCGTTATCGGATATTCGAGCTGATGGCCGGCCTGGGTCTGATTGCCTACATGCTGCCGTCCATCCTGGTGGTGGTGCCGGTGGTGGAGATCGCCCAGCATCTGAATGCCACCGATTCCGTGCCGGCGATTTCCGTCCTCTACACCGCCTATTTCACCCCCTTTGGCCTGTGGCTGCTCCGGTCCTACTTCGCGGGCATCCCGATCGAGTTGGAGGAGGCGGCCATGGTGGACGGCTCCACGCGGTTCGGCGCCTTCCGCCGGGTGGTCCTGCCCCAGGCGGTCCCTGGGATCATCGCGACCGCTATCTTCACCTTTTCGGTGGCCTGGAATGAATATCTCTATGCCTCGGTGCTGCTCTATTCGCCGCAGCACCAGACGCTGAGCGCCGGGATGGCCGTGTTTCTGATCGGCCAATTGGATTCGTATTCCTGGGGTGTATTGATGGCGGGGGGCACCCTGATGACGGTGCCGGTGATCATCATGTTCATCTTTCTGCAACGCCATCTTACCGCTGGGTGGGGAGGTGGTGCGGTCAAGGGATAAGCGCGACAACTGGAAGTTTGGCGTCATCATCACTGGTATTTCGTGAGAGGATGAGCGCAGTGGACGAGAGCAAGCAGGTGCTCGACGAGACGAGCACATCAAGTGACAACGATCTGTCGCGCCGTACACTCCTGAAGGCGGCGACCGGCGTGGCGGCGGGCGTACTGGGGGCCGGCCTGGCCGGACGAACCGGTACGGCGCTGGCGGCCAGCCGGCCCCGCGCCGGGGGCTTCGTGCAGATCCCCTTCTATACCACCGAGGACGATCCCAATACGCAGGCCGTCCATACCGCCGCCGCCGAGGCGTTCTCCGGCGCCAATCCCGGAATCACGATCGCCTTTAACTACATATCCAACGCAGACCGTGACCAGCGCATCCTGACCGGTCTTTCAGTGGGCCAGGATCTGGGGATCTTCGAGGTCGGAGGCGCCTATCGGGCCGAGTTCGCGAATGGCGGCTACCTGTATCCGATGGATAGCCTGATAAAGTCCATCGGGGCCAATCAGATTGCCTCCGGTAGCCGGATGGTGATCGGCGGTCACGACTACGTGTTCCCCTATGGGGGGGGACTGATCGGCGAGTGGATGCGGACCGATGTCCTGCAACGGCTCGGGGTCGGTACGCCCAAGACCTTCGATCAGCTGGTGGCCGTGGCCAAGGGGGCCAAGAAACTCGGCATGTTCGGCATCGGCTTGCCGGTCGGCACCCCAACCGCCGTGGAGTATGCTTTTCCCGCCTACTTGTATGCCCAGGGCGGCGATTATTTCGACCCTCAGGGGAATGTCGTGTTCGATTCGCCGGCGGCCCTGCAGGCGATCACGAACTACGCGGAACTCCTGCAATACGCGCCCCCAGGCAACGTGAACTGGTCCTTCCCCCAGTTTATTCAGGCGTATCTCTCCAGTCGAGTGGCCATGGTTGGCTATCCCGGACGGCTGGGAGTGAGCGTCGTCGGCAAGGCTCCCCAACTTATCTCGAAGACCACGGTGGCCTTCCCGGCTCTTGGGCCTCAGCGCGTGGCGCAGTGGCGGTGGAGCTACGTGGCGATCGACAAGAAAACCAAGCATCCGGACATCGCCCTGCAGTTTATCCGCTATCTGTTCACCAACCAGGCGGGCTTTGGCACCCAGTACGCGGACAGTGTCCCCGGCCAGCTCATCCCCTCGATCAAGAGCGTTCGTGACACCTGGCTGGCCAAGTCCACCTCGCCCTATATGAAGGCGCACGGCTCGTGGGTCCGATCGCTGGTCAGCGGCCTCCCATCCGGCTACGACATTTCCCTGGGCATGGGGGCCATGGCCGGGGGGACGCTGAAATTGACCACCAATCCTCCTCCTCCCTGGGCGGGACGGGCCTTTGGGGTGAGTGGGATTGATGGCGAGATGATCGGCCGGATCGCCCTCAATGGCGAATCGCCCAAGGCGGCTCAGCAGTGGGCGGTCCAGCAGCTACGGCAGATCGTCAAGGATTGGAAGTCACAGCATCCGACGTGGCGTCCGCCCACCTAGGATCGGTCCACCGGAGGCGGCGGCATCGGTTCGTCGCCTCCTAGTTCTCGACGGAGAGAGTAGTGAGCGTGAGCACCACCTCCGACATGACCTCGGCGACCGACGCGCCCAGCGCCGGCGCTCCGGCGGCCGGACGCCGCCGGAAGGGGATCAGCGACCGCACCCTGGGGATCATGATGATCTTGCCGGCGGCGGTGCTCATCGTCACCTATCTTGCCATCCCCCTGGCCACCTCGGTTGGCCTGAGTCTCTTCCAGGAAGACACGATCACGCACGCTCGTTCATTCGTGGGCCTGGGGAACTTCAGTTGGCTGGCCCAAAACTCTCTGTTCTGGGATTCCCTGGGCCGATCCATTTACTGGACGGCGGGGAACGCGATCATCCAGGTTGTGGGTGGGGTGGGGGTGGCGCTGCTTCTCCATGCCAACCTGCGGGGGCGGACGATTGCCCGCGGGATCATGCTTTTTCCCTTCATCCTTCCCGCCGTGGTGGCGGCGCTGGTCTGGAACTACATGCTCAACGATCTGGTTGGCGTGGTGGATTACATCCTCCAGTCACTCAACATCATCTCGCAGCCGCTCGGCGCCATGAGCACGCCCAGCAAGGCGATGAACACGATCATCCTGATTTCCTCCTGGAAGTACATGCCCTTCATGATCGTGATGTTTCTCTCGCGCTTGCAAACCCTTCCCCTGGAGCTGTCCGAGGCGGCGCGGATGGACGGCTGCGGGCCGTTCGGCGTGTTTACCCGCATCACCCTTCCCTGGCTGATGCCGGTGATTATGGTCGCCCTGCTTCTCCGCGTGATCTGGAGCTTCAACGAGTTCGATATGCCCTTCTTGCTCACTCAGGGCGGCCCCTTGAACGCCACCCTGACCCTTCCGCTCCTCATTCGCTACCTGGCCTTTGACTACCTCGACGTGGGGAAAGCCGCCACCGTCGCGCTGATAATGATTGGGATCCTGCTGGCCCTGGCCAAGCTGCAAGCCACCCTGTATGCGCGGGCCGAGTCGCGCTTGCAGTAGGAGGGGCTTAGCGGACCAGGCGTGAACCGGCGCGGCGTTGCTTGGGCAGGCGCAGGGGCTTTACTGGGGTCTGGCCTGAAGGATCGACCCTGGCCGCCGCCGCTTCGTCCTCGGCCTGGACGGCGAATACCTTTTCCTCGAACGCCTCCAGCAGCGACTCACAACGTTCGATCCAGTGTTGCGCCACGTCCCGCTTGGCGGCGCCATACCAGTCGCGCTCCACCACGCGGTCAAACCAGCGGCGAATCTTATCCAGGTCGTGGCGGATCTCCTCCGCCTCGGCATAGGTGAAGTTTTCGCGGAAAGTCTCGAACTCAATTTCCTTGGAGAAATTGACCTCGCAATTTTCGATGATCTCCTCGTATTGGGCGTTGCTCAGGGAGAGGAAACCCTCGACGATCTTTTCTTCTTCCTTTGGCGGCAAAGCGCGGATCGGCAGCAGGTGGTAGTCGCCGCCCAGCGCGGTGATCCGGGCCGTCACCTTTTCCACATGGATACGCATCGGGGCCAGGCTGGGGAGGATACAGACACTCTGCTGCAAATAGAGGGCCCCCAGGCGCTTGAGTTCGCGCCATACGCCCACGCGGGCCGCCGACGGTTGGCTCGGCACCTGATAGATCAGTAAATTGTAATGGTGGCGCGGCCGCTCCATCATCGATTGGCCCTCCCCAGGGTGAGACTCTCAG
>JANWHO010000265.1 GCA_025450375.1 Chloroflexota bacterium | reverse complement strand
CGGAGCGCGACTTGCACATGGCCGGAATCTGGAAGGGATACGACGGCGGGAGAGGGGGAACTGATCTGGCGGGTGATCTGACGCATGCGGACGCGGGCGGCGATCCCTACCTTGTGCAGCAATTCCTGAGCAAAGGCCGCCTGTGTCTCGCGTCCCGGCGTCGATGGCTTGGCGAGGTATTCCACCGCCCCCAGGGAGAGGGCATCCAGGGTGGTCTGGGCGCCGGATTCGGTAAGCGAACTGACCATGATGACCGGGGTTGCCTGCTCCCGCATGATCCGTCGCAGGGTCTCAAGACCGCCCAGGGCGGGCATTTCGACGTCCATGGTGATCACGTCGGGCCGTAGAGCCCGGAGTTGGGACAGGCACTCGTTGCCATTGGCGGCGGTGCCGGCCACCTCGAAACCGGGGGCGCTCCCCAGAATGACGCTTAGCCGGTGGCGCATCAGGGCGGAGTCATCCACTACCAGCACGCGAATTGGTTGGCTCATGGGCGGTACTCTCTTCAGACCACACGGATATCGATCACACGTCTACCGTGTTCATCGGCGCGGCGAGAGAAAACTGGAGGGTTAGGAAGGCGCTTTCTCCTCGCGCCGCCGGCGGGCGGAGAGATCGCCGCCGCCGCGGCTGAGGAGGACCCGTAAGCAGAAGGTGCTGAGGAGATTCTGATCGCGCTGGGTCATCTGGAGGAATTCAACGCTGATCAGGCCGCGGCCGACCACTCGGACTACCCGCGCGATGCCCTGGATGTGACCACGGCTGTTCGGTAAGGGTACCTTGATCTGCACGATCGTCCCGGGCAAGGGATCGGATCCCCCGTCCGGCAGGCGGCAGCGGGCGCCGGCGGCACTGACTTCCACCAGGGTGCAAGGCTGGAATCGCAAGGGCGGCGCGGCATGCAATGCCAGATGCCCTCGCAAGCCGGTGGCAACCCTCACATGCCGGCGTTCGCTGGGAACGGCGGCAGGGACCGGGTTCGCTTCCATGCGGGGAAAGATGCCTCCCTCCACCTCCAGGCTTACATCGAGCAAGCAGTGCTCGAACTGGCCGTCCAGATACAGATCTCCCCCCACCGTGAGGGCGCTTTGCCAGGCCTCCGCGTGCAAGCGAAGATCGCCCGCGGTGGTAATTTTGCCGTAGCGGACCGAGTGGCACACGACCTCACCCAGCGCTCTTACGATGCTGGGGCGCCCGAGCGCGCCCGCGATGTTGCCCATCACGGTAATCCCGCCACTCCGGCTCACCACCTCCGCCTCGTGCACACTGCCCTGGATATAGATATCACCCTCGGCCTCCACGATGGCGCCTTCCTCCACCGAGCCGGTGATAAACACCGGAGTGTCCACCCGGATCGAGAGGTCGCCGGGAGCGACCGCGCCCTCGTGCACGAATTGCGGCACCACCTCGATCCGCAAGTGGCGCAACAACACCTCGCCGTCGCAGGCGGCGAGCAGCGACAGCCCGTCGTCGCCAATGTAGGTGTTAGGCCCCTGAGGCAACTTGCTCTCGTGAGGCGGCCGGGCCGGGATGTGCCGGCCTAACACGTCGTGACCGGCGGCACCGGGGACTCCGGGGCGGCGCCTGGCCAGGAGGGCCCCGGCGTGTACCGCCTGGCGCCGCCCCTGCACGCCGCCGGCTCCCACGGCCACCGGCATCGGCACTACCAGCTCGATCCGGTCGTCAACCGGCTTGGTGGGGGAGGCCCCTCGGAGCAGATCCAGCCAGGCAGCGCGAGGCTGCTCGCGTGCTCGATCGTCGGCATCCTTCAGTGTCACGATCTCCCCCAACCCGGAATACCTGCCGATGCATGACCTGGTACAGCTTGGCGCAAGTCAGCCGCCGGTTGTAGGGGCACCGGGTACCCCTTGGGTGATGGGTGCCCTCGGGCCGCGCCACCGGGCACCCACGAGGGGTGCCCCTACAGAGAACCGCCTCGACGCTTCCGCCTTGGTGTACTAGCCTCCTACGAGAGTAACACAAGCCCTGGTGATTTTCACGATTCCGCCGAATACTCCAGAGATACCACCGCGAAGGCGAGAATATGGAGTCAAGCCCGTGATCCAACAACTAGAGGCCCCCACGGTGTCCGACCGCATGTCCGGCGCCTTGATCTCCGCCGTCGCTTTCGCGGGAGAGCAGCTCAGCGGTTTCATGGAGCGCCCAATTCACCTCAGAGGCACCCACGTGGAGCGCCTGCGTCTGGAGCGTCTGCCTGATCTGCAAGCGGACGCGGATCGCGCGGTTGTCGCGGTCTATCTGAGCTTTTCGGGTGCCCTCGAGGGCCATGTGATTCTGTCGTTTTCCCCCGAGGCGGCGGCGCGGCTGGCCGGACTTCTGCTCATGGAGCCGGCGCTTCAACTACCTCTGGATGAGATGGCGCGCTCGGCCATGGGCGAGGTGGGAAACATCACGGCGGCCTCCTTTCTCAACTCTCTCGCCAACACCTGCGCCATGGTCCTTCACCCCTCTCCTCCCACCATCGTCCAGGATATGATCGGAGCCCTGTTGAGCAACGTGGTGCTGGAGATGGCCATGGACTCGACCGACGCGCTTCTGGTACACACGCTATTCGATCTCGAAGGCGAGAGGCTGCAAGGCGAACTACTGCTGTTGCCCACCGCCGCGTCCTGCGACATCCTGGAAAGAGAGCTTGCGCAATGCAACTGACCGTCACTACCCACTCCGCTGGGTTGGGCGAAATGACCGTGGTTCGCGACTCGGATGCCGTACTGGCTGCCCGCGGCCTGGGGTCGTGCGTAGGGATTGCCGCCTACGAGCCCCATCGCCGCATCGCCATCATGGCCCACGTGATGCTTCCCGGACCGGTAAGTAGTCTTCCCGATCCCGCGCAGCCGGCCCGTTACGCCAGCCACGCCGTTGACTCGATTATCAAGGCGGTCGAGAAGCATGGCGGGCGCCCGCGAGATCTGGTGATCAAACTGGCTGGCGGGGCCCAGGTCATTCAGCTTCATGGGAAGGATGATCGCCTGCGGGTGGGAGAGCGCAACATCAGCGCCGTACGCGAGGCGCTGGCGGCGAAGGGCCTGCGCGCCAGCGCCGAGCATATGGGCGGCAGCACGGGACGCACCCTCTGCCTGAATGCCGCCACCGGCCACACCACCGTCCGGGTGGTGGGCGGCCAGGAACAACCGTTGTAGGGCACGAGATAGGAATAAGGGAAAACCACACCATGGCTCTCGAATTTGACGCCGACGAACAAGAATTAGCGCTTTTCCTGGCCGAGAACAACGAGCACCTGCAATTACTTGACCAAAACGTGGTGCAACTCGAGGCCAGCGGAACCGATATGCAACTCTTGCAGCAGATCTTCCGCTCCGCGCACACGATCAAGGGTGGCGCCGGCATGATCGGTCATCACCGCATGGCCGAAACGGCGCATGCGATGGAAAACGTGTTGGACGCGCTCCGGGCCAGCACCCTGGATGTCACGCAGCCCACGGTTGATGCCTTATTGGCCGCCCTGGATTGCCTGCGCGCGCTCAATGACGAAGTGAGCACGCGGGTGGAGACCGAACTGCCGCTGGCCGAGATTCAGGCGCGGCTCAATGCCTGCTTGCGGCCCAAGGAAAGCGCGACGGAGGCCGCGATTCATCCGTCCGATCGGTCGGATCGGACCGATCGGTCCGATCCGCCCATCTCGGGTCACCGCTACACCGTGTCGGTCCTGATCGACCCCGAGAGCCAACTGTGCGCCGCCCGGACTCTGCAGGTCTACCTCGAACTGAAGCGTTCCACCCATGTGCTGCATATATCTCCTACCCTGCCTGAGATCGAGGCCGATGAGCGCGTCCACAAGCTCAACGCGCTGGTGGTGACGGAAGAGCCGGCGAGCGTACTGGAGATGCACCTCAGCCATGTGTCCGACGTGACCGAGGTGAAAGTCGAGCCGGTCCGCGAGTCGGCCGAGGACCAGTCAGCCGCGGCGGAGAGCACGGAACCACTCTTTAGCGTTGTGGCGCGCATCGACCCCCAATGCAAGCTGAGTGCCGCCCGCACCCTCCAGGTGTATCTGGAGCTGCAACGCACCACCAGGGTAGTGCGGGTGTCGCCAACCCTGGCCGAGATCGAGGCCGACGAACAGGTGCGCGGGCTGGAAGCCCTGGTGGCCCTGGATGAAGTGCCTGGCGAGCTAGAATCGCGCCTCTCCCAAATTGGTGACGTGATTGAGGCGCGCGTGGAGCCGTACGAGCCCGAGCCGGCGCGGGAGGCCGGGACAGCGGCGGAGAGCGCCGGCGCGGATGCCGGGCCGAGCCCCGTCGTCCAGACAGCGGCGGTGAAGGCCCCCAAGGTGTTGCCCGCTGCCTCGGCGGGGAAGCCGGCCGGCGGCGATCGTCCGGTGCAAGTGGAGAACAGTATCCGGATCTCGGTCAGTATCGTCGATGATCTGATGAGCCTGGTCAGCGAGCTGGTCCTTGGCCGCACCCGCCTCCAGACCCTCCGCTGGCAACTGCAGGAGAAATATCGTGATGATGACAGCGTGGCGGCGCTGGAGGACGCGGTCGGCCACCTCGACCAGGTCTCCAACGACTTGCAAGCCACGG
The DNA here is from genome assembly GCA_025450375.1 of Chloroflexota bacterium. The sequence continues at coordinate 1,397 of JANWHO010000265.1, read as the reverse complement.
TGATGAAGGCCCGGATGCTTCCGGTGGAGAATGTCTTCAACAAGTTCCCCCGGCTGGTCCGCGATCTGGCGGCGCAGAATGGGAAGCAGATCACCTTCACCATGAGTGGCCATAAGACCGAGTTGGATCGCTCGGTGATCGAACAACTCTCCGATCCCCTGGTGCACTTGCTCCGCAACTGCATTGACCATGGGATTGAGTCGCCCGAGGAGCGGGAAGCCGCTGGAAAAGACAGCGGGGGGGCGATCACGCTCTCGGCCACGGCGCTGGAAAACCACATCGTGATCGAGGTGCGCGACAACGGGCGCGGGATCGATGGACGGAAGGTTGCCGTTGCCGCCGTGCGGAAGGGCCTGATGACCCAGGAAGCCGCCGATCGGCTGAGCGACAAGGAAGCGGTGGACCTGGTGTTCGCCGCCGGGCTCTCTACCGCCCGCGCGATCACCGACATCAGCGGGCGTGGGGTGGGGATGGACATCGTGAAGGCCACCATCGAGCGGATGGGCGGCCGGATCTCCATCGAGACCGTGCTTGGCGAGGGCACGACCTTCTCGGTCACCCTGCCGCTTACCCTGGCGATCATGCAAGCTTTGCTGGTGTCGGTAGGCGAGGCGGTCTATGCCTTGCCCTTGAATCTGGTGACCGAGATTCTGAGCGTGCCGGACGACCAGATTCATATGTTGCAAGGGACCGAGGCCACCCTGCTCCGTGGAACGGTCCTGCCGCTGGTCCGCCTGCGCGACTGGTTCCACTGCGAACCGGCGGTCGAGAGCACGGGCCGCCATCATATTGTCGCCACGCGAGTGGAAGGCCGCCTGCTTGGCCTGGTGGTCGATCACTTCATCGGAGAACAGGAGATTGTGATGAAGCCGCTGGGCAGCTATATCGGCCTGATCGCGGGCCTGGCGGGCGCGACCATCCTGGGCGACGGACGGATCGGCCTCCTGGTCGACGTGGCGGCCTTGAAGGAGCGGAAGCCGAGGTCACTCCACGCGGTCGCTTAAAGCCGCCTTCGTGGTTCAGCGAGATCAGAAAGACCGTTCTCGCTTACGTGCTGTGCGGCACGTAATCGAGAACGGTCTTGTTATGGGGATGTGGGCTGGCGCGCATCCTTTAAGGCGGGTAGCATGAAGTATCCATAAGTCGCCAAGTATAGCGGTCCGCTGGAGTTTTGTGACGCACCCAATGCCCATCCTCAAACCCCTGGATCAGCGGGGCCGCCCGCTCCGTGACCTGCGGATCTCCGTCACTGATCGCTGCAACTTCCGCTGCACCTACTGCATGCCCAAGGAAGTGTTCGGGCGTGATTTTCAGTTTTTGCCGCACCGTCAATTGCTCACCTTCGAGGAGATCACCCGCCTCAGTCGGGTGTTCCTCGATCTGGGAGTAGAGAAAAT
>JANWHO010000264.1 GCA_025450375.1 Chloroflexota bacterium | reverse complement strand
ATATTCAACATGTCCATCGTGGCTTGAAACCTCAAAATATCGATAGTCGGGTATGCTGCGCCAAACCAAGCGGTTATTTGTTGGCAGGCTGGTAGGCAAGAGCAAGGGAACCAAAACTCAGCGCTTTGCTTTCGACAAGCCTTAGCTTCGTCGGAGGCGTCCCGTCCGGGAAAAACCGTCTTCCCCTTCCCATGATGAAGGGCTGGACTAAGAACCGATACTCATCGATCAGATCCGTTCCCATCAGCGATTGGACCAGGCTCGCACTGCCATCGATAATAATGTCTTTGCCCGGCTGCTGTTTCAGTTTGGTGATTTCTTCCACCACATTTCCTGAGATGATGGTGGATTCCTTCCAGGGCGCTGTCCTGAGCGTGGTCGAGACCACATATTTGTGCATCCGGTTGAGGATCGGCCCAGGACCATCGCCGCTCGTCTGTGTGGACCAGCCCGGCCAAAGCATTTCATAGGTGACCCGTCCCAGGAGGTACGCATCGCCTTTCGAGTACTCCTCCGTAATGTAGCGCATCCTCTCGGGGCTATTTGTGTTCTGCCACCAGTGATCCATCGTATCCGCGTCGAAGACACCATCCAGGGTGGTCCACGCTTTCACCCAAAGCTTTCTCATCTGAGTTCTCCTAGCCACTTCATGTCTGGCTCTGTGCGCACATTCGCTCCCTCCGCCTGGAGATCTAAGCGCCGATCTCGCGCTTCCACTCCGCCACGGCGGCCTCGACGCCGCTGTCCGTATCGAGCGGCGGGTGGGTCGCGCGCCAGCCGATCTCGGCGGACCGCTTGGTGACGACGAGCTGATCGGTGCAGAGCGCGTCGGCGGCGAGGCCCATCTTGGCGCGGGCCTCCTCGACCGGCAGGCTGCTGGTCTCACCACCCTTGCCCATCGCGGCGCTCACGGCGCGGGCCACCGAGACGAGCGAGGGGGAGGCGCCATCGACGCCGTGAAAGATACCCTGCGCCCGCTTCTCGATCACCAACCGGTAGAGCACCGCGAGATCGTCGCGGTGCACGAAGGGCATCCTGTTCTTGCCATCGCCGATGTACACGGCGGCGCCGGTGGCGCGGGCGCTCTCGGCGTAGTCAGCAATCAGGCCCGTCGTGCCGCCGTAGACGAAGCCCGGCCGGATCACCGCGGTGGCTATCGCGTCGTTGGCCGCTTCGAGCGTCAAGCGCTCGTGCGCCGGGCGCCAGGCGATCATCGGGATTGCGCCCTCCGTCGAGGCCGACTCGTCGGCGGGCGTACCGGTGTTGCCCAAGACCAGCACGCCCGAGGTATAGACGACGACCCTGGGCGCGCTGGCGCCCTTGGCGGCCGCGAGCAGGGCCTCGATCGCCACGCAGTCGGTGGCGATGGCGTTGCCGTAGTCGAAGGCGACGTGCAAGAGCGCGGCGTGCGCCGCGGCGGCCGACTGATAGCTCGCGGGCTGATCGAGCAAGCCGCGGTGCGGCGTCGCGCCGAGCGCCCTGAGCTTTGTGTCCGAGGCCTCGCTGCGCGAAAGGCCCGTCACCGCGTGCCCGGCGCGGCGCAGCTCCTTGATGACAGCCTCCCCGATGGTCCCGGTCCCTCCAGTAATAAAGACGCGCATGCTCACCTCGCCCCTGCTGTGGGGAGCTCCTCGGCCAACCCGACGATGATGCCCTCAGGACCGCGGAGGTAACACAGCCGATATTTGTCCTCGTACTGCGCCAGCTCGCCAACGAGTTGGGCGCCATGGGCGCGCAGGCGGGCAACCGCCGTCGAGCCCGACGACGCGGTCCGCCCAACGTCCCTCGACTCGCGTCTCGCCCTCCAGTCCAGACCAAGTTCGACAAAGAACGCAGTAGCAGCCTCAAGGTCGTCAACAACGACGCCGACGTTGTCCATCCGCGGAATCGTCATATCCCCACCTCTCCTTCTAAAGCCGCGTCCACATCGCGCACCGGATTATGCAGTTCCATAATTAACTGTAACACTGGAAGACGCTAGCCCGTGCCTGTTATGACGGCATCGGTTGAAGCGTTGACAACGGAGGCGGTGTTGTCGGCGTTGTTCGTAATCAATATCAGTTCCGTCATATCTCTTTACCCGAAAGATGGTTCCACACAACAGGCGCTTTGAGTCAGCAAACTTAGCTGAAATTGGTTAATGAAAGGTTGACGGCCCTCGGATGCACAACCTGCTTGTTGTCGCGGCCCTGGTGGGTGTATAAGTCTAAACGGTCATTTAGGCGGCATTACGTCAGGCTGAGGTATACCCCACCCTGACGTCAGGCAGGCCCGCGAAAAGCGTCAGGTTAAGGTTTCGTTCGTAACGGGTTGACACGCTCCTGATCCCATTGCATGCTTGCCGCGAAGAATAGCCGCCGTGTCCCGCACTGACTGGGAGCGCGAGCGAGACGCTCGCGCTCCCAGTGGTTGAGCTTTCTCAGTCCCATCCCGATCCTGAAGGGCGGGGTGGCTCCTACGCAATTAGCACGCAGGCGTGGCAGTGAGCGCCCGCAGCCAGGCCAGCGCCTCCCCTATTGACCGCACTCGGGTGCAGTTAGGGTTCTCAGCCCCGAGGCCGGTGCGATGGCGGTCGATATAGAGGGCGTGGCAGCCCAGCACAAGGGCGGGCGCGATCTCGTTCACGTAGTGATCGCCGACGCAGAGCACATGCTCGCCCGCGCCGTGTTCCCCCAGGAAACGGATCAATCCCACTGGCTTGTTGGACGAAGCGGAAACAGTAGAGAATAGATCGCGTATTCCAAGCCGGCGCAACACATCGTCCACTGTATCGGCTGGGGAGTTGCTGAGCGCCGCCAATCGCGCTCCCGCCCCGGAAAGCGCCTCCAGGGTCGCCCGCAACTCCAGCGTGACCTCCAGAGCATGGTGGTCGCTGGTCATCCAGGCGCGGGTGGCCAGGAAGGCGGTGGCGCGATCCGCTTGCGCGACACCGTAATGGATGGCGAGCGCCTCGGGCAGGCCCCAGTGGTCGCCGATGAAGACGCGGTCGCCGCCAAACAGCGTCGCGGCGCTCGGTGAACTGACCTGATCCTCGGCGGGAAGATCGGTTCCCTCCCAATCGAGATGGCCGCTTATCGTATCGCCCGCGAAGCGAAACAAGCGATCCCGGCTCCGATCGTAGCCCATGCCGACTCGCCCCACGCCACGTCCGGCCCGTGCCCGCCGCCAGTCCTTGAGGAAGGCCCCGCGTGACTCGGCGGGAATGAAGCGCGACAGTTCACGGGTGTAGCGATCGTAGACGCGCGGATCCTCGTAGAGCGTACCGTCGAGGTCGAAGATCACCAGATCATAGCGCAAAGTACTTCCTCTTCAAAGTAGTCATCCTGGTCATCTGTTTGCATCCGTGCTATCTGTGTTTCAGGAACCAGTGCTATGAGAACTCCAACCCGGCAATTTCGTACCGCCGGCCCTGCTCCGGCAGCAGGATACGCGCGTCGGGGGCCGCGAATAATTCGGGATAGGCTGAGTGGATCACCATCACCGTGGGGGCGCCGCTCTCTAGCGCGATGGCGGTGAGATCCTCCGGTCGGGCGTGGCCGGTGCTGGCCACGTCCACGATCCGCGTCCCGTGCCGCCGCGCCCACCATTCCATTTGGGGCCAGGCGGGGTCGAAGGGGCCGAGCGGGGTGCCGTTGGCCAGGAACAGCAGGCCGCCGGGTCGGGGCAGCAAGTCGATCAAGTCGGCGAAATCCCCGAAGTTCAGGCGCAGCAGGAACTGGTCGGGGTTGGCGGCGACCTCCTGGGTGGTGAGCAGGCGCGGCGCGGCGGCGATGGCGGCCTCGATGCTGGCCGGCAACCCTTCCCCCCGCGCCCGAGCGGCGGCGAGTGGACCTGGCAAATAGACGGCAAACTGCTCCGCGATTGACCGGCCAAGCGCGGCCGCGGCGAAGGCTAGCGCATCCGGATCGAGTACCAGGGTGCGGCCAATGGCGGTCATGGCTCGCGCCAGGGTCTCCACCCGTTCCCCGTTTTCCGGGGTAAGCAGGATAACCCCAAGCTGGTCGGGCGCCTGGAGCAACGCTTCCGCCACGGCGGGCGCGACCTCGGCCTCGCTCCGTTCGCGGCGTTCCTCTTGCGGGACACTCTCGGGCGCCACCTCGACCGGCGGGCGCAGCCGGGTGCCCTCGATGATCAGCACGCGCGCGCCGGCCGCGCGAGCGGCCTGGGCAAAGGCGTGGGTCTGATCGGGGTGCGGGCCGTGGAGGCGCAGATCACCGGAATAGGCGATCACCCCCTCGGCGGTCTCGATCAGCATTCCTCGGGCCCCGCATACGTCGTGGTCCACCGGAAGCAGGCGAACGCGCAGCGGGCCGATCGCCAGCAGTTCGTCGGGCGCCAGCGACTGGATCGGTCGGTCTCGGAGCGGGCCGAGGCTGTAGCCCAGATCGGCCAGCACCGGCACGATGCGGGCCGTCGCCTCGGAGGCATGGATCGGTACCGCCGGATCCACGAAGCCCACCAGATGCGTGTGATCGAGATGGGAGTGGCTGAGCGCGACCGCCAGCGGTCCGCCGGTTGACGGTAGGGCGGCGATCATCCCGGCGGCCGGGCCGGGCAGGAACTCGGGCGCGTACAGCCCCGGAATGAAGGGAGCCAAGCCCAAGGTCAGCAGGTCCGACAGGACGCGCCCTCGGCGCCGTTGCACCTGGGCGAACGGATTGCCCGCCGGATCGTAGGCGATCCCGCAGTCGAACAGGAGGCGGGCGCCCTGCTCCTCCACCACGATCTGCGTCCCGCCGATCGTGCGCGCCCCCGCCAGAACGGTGATGGTGGTCATCCCTTTAACCCCGAACGAATGGCGCCCTCGACGAAGGAACGCTGGAAGATCAAGAACAGAATCACTACCGGCAGCATGGTGAAGACGGTGGCGGCGCAGAGCAGATTGAAGGAAGTGCCGTTCTCGCCGATGAAACTGTAGACACCCACCTCGATGGGCTGCACGCCCGCGTCGGTGCCGTTGGAGCTGGTCATCACTAGCGGCCAGAGCAGTGCGTTATAGCTGCCCAGGAAACTGTAGAGCCCCACGGTCAGGAGGGCGGGTCGGACCAGCGGCACCCCGATTACCCACAAAAACAGGCGGCGCGAGCAGCCGTCGATCCGCGCCGCGTCATAGAGTTCGGACGGCAAGCCAAGGAACGCCTGGCGCAGCAGAAAGATGCCGAAGGTGCTGGCGCCCCAGGGTACGATCTGCACCCAGTAGGTGTTGAGCCAGCCAAGCGAGTTGGCCAGCACATAGTCCGGGATAATCAGCACGATCGCCGGCATGATCAGGCTGAGAAAGATCAAGATGGTGACCACGTTCTTCCCGCGGAAGCGCATGGTGGCCAGAGAAAATCCGGCCAGGGTAGAGGTGACGAGGACCAGCACGGTGGTGGAGACCGCGATGAAGCCGGTGTTGAGGAAGTAGTTGAGCCATGGCGTCCCCTGCCAGGCGGCGCTGTAATTGGCGAAATCCCATCGCGGCAGGAGGCTTGGGGGGAAGTCGAAGACGTGGTCCGATGGCACCAGCGAGGTGAGCAGCACCCAGTAGAAGGGGAAGGCGAAGATCACGGCCACGCACCCGAGCGCGACGTAGCGCGCCGTAACCCGGAGGAGGCGGCGCCAGTGGAGGGCCGCGGTCAGACCCGGCACGGAGATCCTCCATGACCGGCCACCCGCCTACTGGTAGAACACACGACGATTGCCAATCAGGAATTGCAGGACGGTAAGCACCGCGACGATCAGCAGCACCGCCGTGGAAATAGCCGCCGCGTATGGGAGATCGAAGAACTGGAAGGCCGTTTGCTCGATCAGGAAGCCGGCGATCGTCGTGCTCCGATCCGGTCCACCCTGGGTCAGGGTGAGCACCTGGGTGAACACCTGGAAGGAGCCGATTACGTTGATCACCAGCACGAAGAAGATCCAGGGGCCCATCAGCGGCAGGGTCAGATGCAGAAAGCGGCCCGGCGCGTTTGCTCCATCGATCTGGGCCGATTCTTTCAGCTCCCTGGGGATGTTGGTCAACCCGGCCAGCATGATCAGCACCGTAAAGCCCGCCTCGTGCCAGATCGTGTAGGCGACCAGCACGATCATGGCCCAGAAGGGCGAGGTGAACCAGTCCACGGTCGGCAGATGCAGCCAATACAGCAGGCTGTCCAGGAAGCCGTATTGTGGGTTGAAGATCCATTGCCAGACCACAGTGGTGGCTACGACCGGAGTGATGAAGGGGAGGAGCACGATCACGCGGAAGGCGCTGATCCCCGGCAACTTCTCGAAGAGCAGCAGGGCCAGGCCCAGGGCGATCAGGGTCGAGACCGGGACGGTGCCGACCATGAACTTGAGGGTCGCCGCCAGGGCGGACCCTACTTCCGGATCGTGGGCCATGCGCTGGTAATTGGCCGCTCCCACCCAGGCGGAGCCGAAAAAGCTGGTGTCTCTATGAAAGCTGAGCCAGATAACGTAGAGGATCGGCGCCAACTGGAATATGCCCAGGATTAGCAGCGCCGGCGCCAGGTAGCCGTAGGGCGCCGCGCCATCCGCCAGGCGTCGGATCCTGGCGGACGCGCGGGGCCGGGAACTGGCGAGGGGCGAGCCGGCGAGGGATTGCACGGATTCCTCCTGAGCTATGGAAACCTGATCCTACGCTTTCTGTCGCGCTCTCCTTGAAGCCCCGGCCTTCAGGCCGGGGAGGCTCATTTGCTCTGCTAGTGTGGCCTTCAGGCCGCTTCCGCTTCCCCGATCACGCCTGGTCGGGACGAAACGGCGGGCTAAAGCCCACGGCTAGTCGGGCGAATGAGGCTCCCCGGCCTGAAGGCCGGGGCTTCAATCTGGTACCATCCGGTCGGCCATACAACCTGCCTCCTCCTCCGGGCCGCGGCCCTACCGTAGTGGGTCGAAGTACTTCATTAACTCCCATACGGGTCAAGATCGATCGAAGGCAAATACTCCTACCCGCCGGCGTTGGCGAGGTCGCTATTGACCTGCGAGGCAGCCTGTTGCATGGCGGCGAGCGGGTCCTTCGCGCCAGAGAGGGCGGAAAGCAATTGGGACGAGATGTCGTTTTGCGCCTTGGGCCAGCCCACCAATGACGGCTCGACCACCGCGTGGTCCAGCTGGTTGGCGGCTGCCGTCCGGTCGGGATACTTCTTATAGTAGGCCGCGAGGACCGGCAGCTTGAGAGCGGATCGGCGGACCGGCACATAGCCGGTAGCCATCGACCATTGCGCCGTTTGCGCCGGCTCGGTGATGAACTTCATGAAGTCCCACCCGGCCTGCTTTTGCGCCGCGGTGGCTTTGCTGAACATTACCAAGGGGGCGCCGAACATCTCGGTGACCGGGCGTGCCGGCCCAGTCGGGAAGGGCGCCATGGCGACTTGCACCCCCTTCTGAGCCCCCGCCACTTCATAGGAAAGGCCGGCGCTGGTGCTGATGTCGAAGGCCGTCTTGCCGGCATCGAAATCGGCTTGATCCTGATAGTTCTGGGTGGTCGAGACCACCAGTGCCTTCGATTTCGCCAGGTTGGCGAAAAAGGTCACCGGAACCGCTCCCTTGGCGGTAGCGAACGCGGCCTTGTCGTGGGCATCGAGTACCCGGTTGCCCCATTCCAACTCCCAGGCATACCAATCGGCCTCATCAACTTGCAGGGTGCTGCCCCATTGACTGGCCCGCCCATTGCTGGTCACCGTGACCTTCTTGCAATCCGCCGCGAATTGATCCCAGGTCTTGGGTGGCGCGGTAATCCCATACTTCGCGAGCAGAGCCGGGTTGTAGTAGAGGACGATATCGCTCTTGGAAAACGGCATCATATATGGTTTGCCGTTGAGCATGCTATCGTTCCAGACGCCGGTGAAAAAGTCCTTGAGGTCGGCGGCGCTCAGGCCATTGGCGCCTTTGATGTACGGGGTAAGATCCTGCAAGGCGTTGTTCTTGGTGATGAACTGTTGTCCCCATGCCTCATACGCCTGGCCGAGGGTGGGAGGGTTGCCCGCGAAGATCGCGCTCTGCTCTTTCTGGAGGAGGGCAGTGTAATCGGTGGCGCTGACGGTGGTCACCTTGACGTTCGGATATTGCTTCTCGAATGAGGTAATGAGCCCGTTGAAAGCGGCCAAAAGACCCTTGGTGTACGCGGTCCAGACGGTGATCGTCACCGGCGTAGCCCCTGACCGCGAGGCGTGAACCGGTGACCTCAGGCCACCCAGGGCGGCAATGGTAATCACGCTTGCCGCCGCAAGACGTAATGGCAGGAGACGCTTCATTTCCACTCCTTCATTGGCACGGGAAAAACGGTGCGCGCATCCTTAGCGGACGAAAGTGCCACGAACTAGCCTGGCGGAGCGGCATACCTCCTTTCTCTCGCGGTGGATAGCGAGGGCACTACATGCAACGAGTGTTTCAATTGTGCCACACGCCCTGGCGCGACCACAACTTAACTCCGCCGCCGCACCGTCTCCTCGGCGATAGCCTCCAGCGCCTCGCGAGCCGGGGAGAGCGGGAAGGTTCTCAGGGCCGAGACCGCTTCGTGGCAGAGGGTTCGCGCGCGACCGAGCGCGTATTCCGGGCCGTCCGAAGCGCGGATCGCCGCGACCACCCGAGCGATCTCACCGCCCTCCTCCACGATGCGCCGATCCAGGACCTCGGTCCGCGGGGACTGGAGATAGTGGAGGGCCGGGAGAGTGACCACGCCGTTGGCCAGGTCGCTTCCCGCCGGCTTCCCCAATTCTTGGTCGCTGCCGGTGTAATCCAACACGTCATCGGCAATCTGGAAGGCCAGGCCAAGGTGCTCCCCGAACTGGTGGAGGGCTCGCACCTGCTCCTCCCCCACGCCTGCCAAGATCCCCGCGCCCTCGGCCGCCAACACGAACAGGCTGGCCGACTTATCCGAGATGCGCGCCTCGTAGTTGGCGGCGCTGGCCTCGATGTTATACGCCGCGCTCATCTGCCGCAGTTCGCCGCGGACCAGTGCCTGTATGGTGGACGCCAGAAGGGACATTAGGCGCAGACTGCCGAGGCCGGCCGTGATAATCGCGGCCTGGGCGAAAAGATAGTCCCCCACCAGCACCGCGACATGGCCGCCCCAGGTGGCGCCCACGGTCGGCTCGCCGCGTCGGGTCGCCGCGTCGTCGATCGTGTCGTCGTGGACCAGGGAGGCGGCATGCACCAACTCGGTGACGGCGGCAAACCGCACCAGATCGTCGGTTGCCTCGCGGCCCAGCATCCGGCCCGCCAGTAAGGCGATCCGCGGACGCATTCGCTTTCCACCCGCGCTGAGATGATGGCGGATCGCCTCATGAAGCAGGGGGCCGGCCTCCTGCCCAACCAGGGCTAATTGTTCCTCGACCCGTCCCAAATCCTCCATGAGCGGTTGGTTAATCCGGCTTGCCGCAATCGCCATTCTTCCAGGTTCCTCGCTAAGGCATGCCGCGCCCGGCCGCACCCACTTCGGCTCCCTCATCGCCCACCTATGCAGTGTACGGGATGCCGCCATAGCCGGACCATTCCGCGCGATGGCGGGACTAATGCTTGCCGGCCGCGGGCGCGGTCACCCACCATTCCCAGGCATTCCAGGTGTCCTGATTGTAGGGCCCTGGCTCGTAGTTATGGACACGGGTGCTTACCGCCCCCAGATTGTCGGGACTATACAGCCAGAGGGCAGCGACATCGTCGTGCAGGATACGCCGCATGTGCTGGAAGATCGCGACCCGCTGGGTGGGATCGACCGTGGAGACTTCCTGACCAGCCAGTTGATCGAATACTGGATTGCTGTACGCTCCGTAGTTGCTCCCCACGGGATAGGTGAAGCGGCTCCCGAACACGGCCGT
>JANWHO010000263.1 GCA_025450375.1 Chloroflexota bacterium | reverse complement strand
TCAATACCTTCCTGCTGGAAGAAGTACGCGGCGGCCGTACCATCTTCATGAGCTCTCACATCATGTCCGACGTGGAAAAGACCTGCCGGCGCGTAGCGATCATTCGCGCGGGTGAACTGGTGGCTGTCGAACGCATTGAGGCGCTCCGCCAGCGCGCCGGACAGACCGTGACCGTCGAGTTCGGCGTCGCCGATCGGCCGGCGAACCCGGAGGCGTTGAGGCAGATCCCTGGCGTGGTCGATGTGACGCCGCACGGTCAGGACGCCACGGACGGAGCTGGGCTGGGTGCGGTGACATTCAGCGTTCAGGGGAGCGTCGATCCCTTGATCAAGACACTGGCGCGGTACGATGTGGTGCATCTCTCCGCCGAGGAAGCGCCGCTGGAGCAGGTGTTCCTGCAGTTTTACGAGGCGCCGGCCACGTCGACGGCGGCTCTGGCCGGCCAGTCCGCCTAGTAGACATCTGGTCTTTGGCCGGCACGCACGGATCGCCCGCGTGCTGTCACGGGAAAGGAACGATCATCATGAAGCTGGTTCCAGCATCGACGGCACGGGACGCCCCGGCCCATCAAGGGACCGGATACACGGATGCCGTACCGGCGATGGCCCCGGCGCGGCGCGGTGGGCTACCGATCCTGACGGCAACGCTGGCCGAAACGCGCATCGGCACGGCGGTGGCCTGCTTCTATATCACGGCGGTTGTGCTCCTGGTCGGCGCGCTGCTGCCCAGTCTGAAATCAGTTAACTTCGCCTCCATCGTCACCTCGTCGGCGGGCCAGGCGATCTATGGCGCCAACATCAGTGCCCAGTCGCTGAAGACTTTCACCGGTTTCCTCTCGATCGAGTTCTACAGCGTCTGGTTTGGCCTGTTCTTTGGCGGATTCCTGGCCTTCATCTCCGGCGGCATCGTGGCGCGGCCGATCGAGGACGGGACGATCGAACTCGCGCTGGCCCGCCCGTTCAGCCGGCGGCGATTCTATCTGGAACGCTGCGGCGCCATGCTGCTGGTCGGAGCGATTATGAGCCTCTGGCCGCTGGCGGTCGTGTGGGTCGCCAGCCGCATCTTTGCCGGCGCGACCGTCGATTGGCACTGGCTGCTGCTGACCCAGTTGGTGGGCGGCGCCTTCTTCGTGATGACCGTGGGGCTGGGCGCCGTGATCAGCGCCTGGAGCAGCGCGGCGCGCACGGCAGGGAGCGCCGCCCTTGGCGTGCTGGTGCTGGTCTACCTGCTGAACAGTCTCGCTAGCTTATCCGATCGGTTGACCTGGATGGCCTACCTCTCGCCGTTTCACTACGCCCCGCTCAGCACGATCCTGGTCCAGCAGCGGATCACCTGGTGGCACCCCGTGCTGCTGGTCGGGCTGGGTCTGGTCGGCGGGATCGCCGGGCTGATCGTCTTCGAGCGGCGCGACCTGACCTGAGCCCGAGTAGATCATCTGGTTACGCCGTGCCCCGCCGGCCGATCAGGACTTTTCGGAGCCGGGACGGCACATTGCTGACGATGGCATCGATGCCCAGCCCGGCCAGCCGTTGCATTTCGGCGGGGTCGTCCACGGTCCAGGCCAGGATGCCCAGTCCCCGTGCCTGAGCGCCGGCCACCCGCGCCGGGGTGACCAGCCTCGCCTTCAGATGCACCCCGGCGGCGCGTAGTTCGCCCGCCGAGAGCATTGCCTCGTCGGGGCGGCGGTCAGCGAGCAGGGCGACCCGCACGGCGGGGTCAATACGGCGCAGTTCCTCGATGATCCCCCAGTCGAAGCTGGAGACCACGACCCGGTCATAGAGTTGCCGCCGCCTCACCGCCTGGGCAACCTGACCGGCGATCCCAGGATAAGGACGCTTCCCGACTTTGATCTCGACATTGAGGAATACCGAGCCGCCGTAGCGGTCCAGCACCCGATCGAGGGTGGGAATACCTTCCCCGGCCCATTGTTCGCCCTTCCACGAGCCCACATCCAGATCGCGTAGTTGGGCGACCGTGCGATCCTCCACCAGCCCAGGGACGCCGGTGGTCCGCTTCAGGTCGGAGTCGTGGATCACCACCAGGACGCTGTCCAGGGCGCGGTGTACGTCAAACTCGATCAGTTCCGCCCCCTGCTCCACCGCCAGATCAAACGCGGCCATCGTGTTTTCCGGGGCGTCCGCCGAGGCGCCCCGATGGGCGCCGATCAAAGGCTGCACGGTGATAGGGAACAGCATCTTACGAAGAGCTACCTTCCCGTTCTTTCCGCAGGGTCGTCCGCACTGCCTCGGAAAGGGCCTCCAGCATGCGCCGCGGGTCGCGGCCAGGGTAGAGACGGACCAGCAATTCCACGTCAGGGTCGATGCTGACCCGCGCCCAGTCGCTTCGGTCGACCCTGGGCATTGGGACGGGCGCCGCCTTCTCCGGCCGCTGCCGGGGCAACACTACCACCGGCCGTTGTCGCTTGGCTGGATCGTCAGGCACGGAGGAAGTTGTCCCTCCATCCTGGTGCAGTCTCAGGCCGGCGGTGAGCCGCTGGAGATATGCCTGGGCATCACCCTCGGACGGAAGGCGCGCCAGGGGAACTCGGTCGAGGACGGCGCGTTGGGAGGCGAGGGGCAGGCGCTCGAGGAACCCTAGCATATCACGCGCGGGCACGTACTGGGCCGCGAGACGGATGATCAGGCGGAGACGCAGAAGATGATCCTCACCATACAGAGTGTTCGCGTGAACTCCACGCGGCGGCGGCATCAGGCCCTGAGCGAAGTACTGACGGGCCGCCCGCTCGCTCAGCCGCACCCCTTCCGCCATTGCGGCGGCATCAATCAGGGCCCCCATGCTGTAGCCAACCTCGGCCATCTGGAATCCTCACGCTCCATGGCGCCATCTTGCTGGCAGTATACAGGGGTGGTCAGGGTCGATGTCGAAGTTCCTGGACAATGGGGCGCGGGTCTCCAGGCCCGCCTGTGCAACCAGCCACCCGCTCCCTTCACACTACCGGGATGCCGATCCGCAGCCGAAACGAGCGGGCCTGGAGACCCGCGCCCCTGAAACGCCTCCCACACTCGGCGTAAGCGGGTTTGGAGCGGGCGCGATTCACGTCTTCTGGATTCAGCGGGCGCCAATCAGCCCGAAGCAGTCCCGGCCCGCGTACCCCGCGCTCTCCTCCAACTCGTCCTCGATTTGCAGGAGGCGGTTGTATTTGGCGGTCCGCTCGCTCCGGGCTGGGGCGCCGGTCTTGATCTGCCCGGCGTTGGTGGCCACCACCAGGTCGGCAATCGTGGTGTCCTCCGTCTCGCCGGACCGATGACTGACCACGGCGGTCAAGCCGGCGCGGTGCGCCATTTCGATGGCCGCTAGAGTCTCGGTCCGTGTGCCGATCTGGTTGAGCTTGATCAGGCTTGAATTCGCGCTCCGCTCCTTGATCCCCCGGCGGAGGCGGGTGGTATTGGTGACGAAGAGGTCGTCGCCCACCAGTTGCACTCGATCGCCGATCCGTGAGGTGAGGAGTTGCCAGCCGGCCCAGTCGTCCTCGTTAAGCCCATCCTCCAGGGACACGATCGGGTACTGGTCGGCCCAGGCCACGTAGAACGACACCAATTCCTCGCCGGTCAGGATTTTCCCTTCCTTGCGGAGATTGTATTTGCCGTCGTCGTAGAGTTCGCTGGCCGCCGCGTCGATGGCCAGGCCGATCTGCTCGCCCGGCCTGTACCCTGCCGCCTCGATAGCCTGCATGATCGCGTCCAGCGCATCCTTGTTCGAGGCCAGGGCGGGCGCGAAACCGCCCTCGTCGCCCACCGAAGTATTCAGGCCCCGCTTTTCCAGCACCCCGCGCAGCTTGTGGTAAATCTCGACACTCCAACGCAGCCCCTCGTGGAAGTTCTCGGCCCCAATCGGCATCACCATGAACTCCTGCAAATCGGTGGACTGCCATTCGGTATGCTTCCCGCCATTGAGGATATTGAGCATGGGGACCGGCAGGACATGCGCGTTCACCCCGCCGAGGTAACGGTAGAGCGGCAGGTCGATGGCGGAAGCGGCGGCGCGGGCCACCGCGAGCGATACCCCCAGAATGGCATTGGCCCCCAGCTTGGCCTTGTTCTCGGTGCCATCCAGGTCCAATAGGATGCTGTCAATCAACCGTTGCTCCAGGGCATCCTCGCCCTCCAGGGCATCGGCGATCGGCCCGTTAATGTTCTCGATCGCCTTGAGCACGCCCTTGCCCTGGTAGCGGCCCGCGTCCTTATCGCGCAGTTCGATCGCCTCGTAGGCGCCGGTGGAGGCGCCCGAGGGCACGGCGGCAACGCCGAACGACCCGCTCTCCAATTCTACTTGCACTTCCACCGTGGGGTTTCCCCGCGAGTCGAGGATTTCTCGTCCGTATACAGCCGCGATTGTGGTCATGTATTTTTCCTTTCAGGTCAACAAGCTGCGCGCCTTCATGGCCGCGGGCTGGGGCGCCCCCAGGAGCGCCAGAATGGTTGGACTGATGTCGCCCAGCACACCGCCCTCTCGGAGAATGACCTGTCGCAAGGCGGGATGGGTGTCTGGGGCCACCAGCACACAGGGGACAGGGTTGGTGGTATGAGCGGTGTGCGGTGAGCCGGTTTCGGGATCCACCATCATCTCGGCGTTCCCATGGTCGGCGGTAACGATCGCCACCCCGCCCGCTGCATCCACGGCCGCGAGCACCCGACCCAGGCACTGGTCCACCGTCTCCACGGCCCGGATCGTCGGCGCCATCATCCCGCTATGGCCTACCATGTCGCAGTTGGCGAAGTTCATGATCACCAGGGCCGGTGGGTCGTCGCCCAGCCGATCGATCACCGCCTGGGCCACTCCGGCGGCGCTCATCTCGGGCGCCAGATCGTAGGTGGCCACCTTCTGGGAAGGGACCAGTACGCGCTCCTCGCCGGGATACGGTTCCTCGCGCCCGCCGTTGATGAAGTAGGTCACATGGGCATACTTCTCGGTCTCCGCCACATGCAACTGGCGCATCCCCAGGTTGCTGACCACCTCGGCCAGCGAGGTTTCAATCGGGTCTGCCAGCGCCTCCGGAGGAAAAGCCACCACCACGGGGACCCCTCTCTCGTACTCGGCCAGGGTGACGAAGTAGAGATCCTGGAGTTGCGCGCCGCGGTCGAAGCTGGAGAAGTCCGGCTGCACGAAGGCGCGGGTAAGTTGCCGCGGGCGGTCGCCCCGG
>JANWHO010000262.1 GCA_025450375.1 Chloroflexota bacterium | reverse complement strand
CGGGACAGCGCCGGGATTGGGAACACCGTCTCGTCCGGCGCCCCGCTGAACGATCCACTTGGCCTGGCCATCGCGCCCAACGGCCACATCATCACCGCCAATGGTAACGACGGCAACCTGGTGGAAACGACGCCGGGTGGCGGCCAAATTGCCATGAAGCCCGTCAATACGGCGGGCAGTGGATCGCTGTTCGGTCTGGCCATCGCGCCGGACGGCGCCGGCGTCTATCTGGTGGACGACGCACTCAACAATCTGGATCTGCTCCACTAAGAGGATGCCAGGGGGAACCCGGGGCCGGAGGCGAGAGGCTCCCTCTCGCGCCCGGCCTCGATTGTGTCTGGAGCGATGGAGCGATGCATCCTGTTCCGGCCAACCTTCCTCATGGTATCTTGTACCGGTGATCGCGGCCCCTTCACGCGGCCCTCCCGCCGGTCACTGATGTGCGATTCCGCTTCCGGCAAGAAAGACTGTATGCTGCCTCGCGATCTCGGCCGTCTGAAGCTCTCCCTCTTCCTCACCGGCGCCGGCTCCGGACTGTTCCTGTACTTGCTCCCCCTGTACGTACGTGCCCTGGGGGGGAACGCGGTCGACGTTGGGATCGTGCTTGCCGTGCAAGCCGCTCTCGCCGCTCTCTCGACCTCCTTGGTCGGCCTGGTAGCCGACCGGGTTGGGCGGCGCTTGGTGATGCGCGTGGCGGCGCTCGTGGCCCTACCGGGGGTCGCGTTCTGGATCGTGGCCCCGCGATGGGAGTGGCTGATCCCGGGCGCCGTGTTGTATGGGCTCTCGGTGGCTGGATTCCCCGCCATGGTCGCCTATCTGAGCCGCGCCGATGACGAACATGTGGGCCTTTTCGGTTCCGTGTTCGCGTACTTCTCCCTGGGAACCATCGTGACGCCGATCATCGGCGGGCTGATCGCCGCCCAACTGCACTCGATGCGTCCGGTTTTCGCCCTGAGCTTCGTGCTCCTGGCGGCCTCGGCCCTGACCCTGTGGGACGTGTCATCCGAGCATCGAGCGCCGCATAGTCCCGGGGCCGGAGGTCTACGTGCCCTGGCGGCCAACAGGCGATTCGTGCTGATCGTGGGCTTCCACGCGGCGCTCCTCTGCGTGATGAGCATGACCACCAGCTACCTCGGACCCTACCTGCAAGATAGTGATCACGCGGGTGATGCCACGGTCGGCCTTCTGGGCTCGTGCGTATCCCTGGGCGAGTTCATGGTCGGGCTATCGCTCGGCAGGCTCAGCGGGCGTGTTGGCCGCCTGGGCGCGATTCTAACCTTGCAGGCGGCTCTGGCCGTCTCGCTTATCGCGCTGCTGACCGTCCATCTGACGCCGCTGCTCGTGGGGCCATTCCTGCTGCGTGGGGTGATCCTCACGGCGTCGATCCTCCTGTTCGCCGTAGTCGGGGGGACGCTGCCCTCGGCACACCGGGGGGCGGGCTTTGGGATCATGGAGAGCTCGTACCAGGTGGGCACCATGGTTGGCGCCTCCGTGGGCGGGCTGCTCTATGCCGGCGGTCCATCGCGTCCGTTCCAGGTGTCGTTGGTGCTCCTGGGGGCGACGATGGCGCTGAGCGCCCTCATGCGCCCGGTGATTGCCGAGCGACAACCCGGGGCTGCCGGCTAGAATCGGATCCTAGCCGGCAGCCCCGTGACTCGTATGGAACGTGATGCTCACCTTGGTGTACTACCCACCAATAAGGTGGATGGCGTACCGCCTACATACCGCCTTTCAGCGCCTTGATGATCGGGCAGTTGAGGACGACACCGGTGTTCGTCGTGGTCAGCGTGCCCGCCTTGGCCAGGGCCAGGATCTGATTGTCGGATCCGAGCGCGACCGCCTTGGCTGGATTCTTCCAGGTCACGGTAACTTCCTGCCAGAGCGGCGTGTAATCGCTCTTACCAGGGGCCGAGCCAAAGACGGCGCCATGACCCGCGAAGCCGCCATTGGTCACCAGGTAGATAGAGCTGGCCTGGGGCAACGTCTTGGCCAGCGCGGCGGAATAGTTGATATGATCGCGCGCCGCCTCCGCCTTGCTTGAGGTATCGGTGGAGATATACAGCACCGGATGGTCGTCATAGTATCCAGTCCAGGCATGCATCGACGTCATGCTCATCGGGCCCATGCTCATCGGACCCATACCGGTCATGCCCCGCGAACTGCCGCCGGTCGCGTGGGCGCCCCCGACCAGGACCTGCGCGGTCATGGTGGGGTGGATGGCGCAGTGATAGGCGAAGGAGCCGGCCTTGTTGAAGGTGACCGAGAAGGTCTTTCCGGTGGCCAGGGATCCGGAATCGGCCCAGGCGTTGGTGTCGCTGGTCACCGTATGGGCCACGCTGTCCTGATTGGTCCAGGTAACGGTAGTGCCCAGGGCCACCTTGAGCACGGCGGGACTAAAGGCGAAGTTCTGAATCGTCACCTTGCCCGCGGGCGCGGCGAGCGTGGCGGCAAAGGTGCCTCGCATCCCGGCCACGACAAACGGACTGAGCAGGATCAGGGCGACAATCATCCCCAAAGTACTTCGGCGCGACATAGGTTGTTCCTCTCCATGGTATTCAGACGAGAGAAGGTGGGCGCTGGGTATCGTGCTCGGATGAAAATACGAGCGAGGTTACAGCCCTCGGCGGATTGCCGATCCAACATGGCCTTGACACCCCAGGTGGGGTGGGGTACAGTAGCAACAGACAGAGTCCCACTGGGGGTGGGGTACTGACAAACAACAGGGTTGGAGGAGAGCAATGCTCCCGGAATATAAGAAAGAGGCCGCGCTCCGGCTCAAGGTGGCCGCTGGTCATCTCGAGGGCGTACGGCGGATGGTGGATGAGGACCAGTATTGTGTCGATCTGATGAAGCAGTTGTCCGCCGTACAGGGGACGCTGCAGCGTGTGCAGCAGATCCTCCTGCGCAATCATCTCTCCAGCTGCGTCTCCACCGCGATTAAGAATGGGATGGGCGAGACGATCATCGATGAGTTGATGGGGGCGCTCAAATACGATACCAGCCTGATCGATGGCCGTGGAGTCACGGGCGCCGATCTTCTGCCCGCGCCGGATGAAGGGCGGGCAGCCGCGGGCTCGCTCGATGCGTCCTGTTGCGGTCCGGCAGGCACGCGAGCGCGTGAGTAGCACAGCACCACGAGGTGAATCCATGAGCACGACTATTGAAGAGCGCAAGCCCGCGCCGCTCGGTACCATCCCACCAATCCGCGCGAACGATGGCGCTCCGGCCCGGATCGATCTGGCGATCGGCGGCATGACCTGCGCGTCCTGCGTCGCCCGCATCGAGCGGAAGCTCGGGAAGCTGGAGGGGGTGAGTTCCGTCAACGTGAACCTGGCCACCGAACGGGCCAGCGTGGCCTACGACCCGTCGCTCGTCCAGCCCGCCGGGCTGATCAGCGTCATCGAGGCCGCCGGATACGGCGCGGCGCCAGCCGTCGAGGAGGCAGCCGCGGGCGAGGATGAGGATGAGGGGCGCCGCCGGGATCTCGGGCGCCGCCGTCGCCTGCTCGGGCTGGGCGTGGTCCTGTCCGCCGCGGTGATGGCCCTGGCCATGATTCCTCGGCTGATGGACTTCCCTACCATGGGATCCCATAACTATCTGCTGGCCTTGCTGAGCCTCCCCGTCTGGGCCTACGTGGGCCGCGGTTTCCACCGGGGTGCTCTGGTCAACCTGCGCCACGGGGCCGCCAACATGGATACCTTGATCTCGCTCGGCTCCTCCGTCGCCTATATCTATAGCCTGGCGGTGACGGTCGCCGGCTCCGATCAGCCGGTGTATTACGATACCGCGGCGCTGATCGTGACCCTCATTTATCTGGGCAAGTATCTGGAGGCGGCGGCCAAGGGCCGCACCGGCGAGGCCATCACGCGGCTGGCGGGCCTGCAACCCCGCACCGCCCGCGTGGTGCGGAACGGGCAGGAGCGCGACCTGCCGATCGCGCAGGTGGTCGAGGGTGATACTCTGCTGGTCCGCCCGGGCGAGCGAGTGCCGGTGGACGGTATAGTGCTGGCGGGTGAGAGCAGCGTGGACGAATCGATGCTCACGGGCGAGAGTCTGCCCGTCGCCAAGGCGCCGGGTGACGCGGTGATCGGCGCCACGGTCAACGGCACCGGCCTGCTGCGGGTACGGGCGACCGCCGTGGGGCGCGGCACGGTGCTGGCCGGGATCATCCGCCTGGTCGAGCAGGCCCAGGGCTCCAAGGCCCCGGTGCAGCGCCTGGCTGATCGGATCTCATCCGTGTTCGTGCCCATCGTGCTTGTCCTGGCCACGTTGACCTTCCTGGGCTGGCTCCTCACCGGGCATGGTCTCGGCCAGGCGCTCGTCCCCGCCATCGCCGTGCTTGTCATCGCCTGCCCCTGCGCCCTGGGCCTGGCCACGCCGACCGCGATCATGGTCGGCACGGGCCGCGGCGCCGGGATGGGCATCCTGATCAAGGGCGGCGAGAGCCTGGAGCGTATCCAGGCCTTGACGACGATGGCCCTGGACAAAACCGGCACCATCACGGGGGGCAAGCCGCGCCTCACCGACGTGCTGCCGCTGGGCGAATTGGCCGCCGAGGAGATCTTGCGCCTCGCCGCCGGCGTGGAGCGGGCCAGCGAGCACCCACTCGGCCAGGCGGTGGTGCGCGGCGCGGAGGCGCGCGGCATGGCGCTGCCCCCCACGCCCGAGTCGTTCCACTCGATCACGGGCGGCGGCGTGCGGGGCATGGTCGAGGGGCGCGAGGTGATCGTGGGCTCCAGACGGCTGCTGGCTGATTGGGGGATCGACGCGGGCAGCGCCGCGCGGACCCTTGAGGCGCTGGAAGCCGACGGCAAGACCGCCCTGCTGATGGCCGTGGACGGCACCCTGGCGGGCGTGCTCGCGGTGGCGGATACGATCAAGGCCGGCGCTCCCGCCGCGGTGGCGGCCCTCCGGACGCTTGGGCTGGACGTGGCCCTGATCACCGGCGACAACCGGCGGACGGCCGAGGTGGTGGCGCGGCAGGTCGGCATCGAGCAGGTACTGGCCGAGGCGCGGCCGGAGGAGAAGACGATCGAGATCGCCCGGCTCCAGGGCGAGGGCCGGGTGGTGGCGATGGTGGGTGACGGCATCAATGATGCACCCGCGCTAGCCAGGGCGGATGTCGGGATCGCCATGGGCACCGGAACCGACGTGGCGATGGCCGCCGCGGATATCACCCTGGTCCGCGGCGACCTGCGTTCCGTACCGGAAGCGATCGCGCTCTCCCGGGCCACGATGCGCACCATTCGGCAGAACCTGTTCTGGGCCTTCTTCTACAACCTCATCCTGGTCCCGCTGGCCGCTCTTGGAGTGATCAATCCGATCTTCGCCGCCGCCGCGATGGCCCTGTCCTCGGTGACCGTGATCGGCAACAGCCTCCGCCTGAGCCGCTTTGGCCGCCAATCGCCCCGCGGACACGGAGAAGCGCCCGTGAGAGAGGAACGAGCGGCGTGACATCGACCCTGCTGTGCCCGGTTTGTGGTGGACGGACTACCGAGGTTATGCCGCGCGATGCCTGTCTTTACTTCTACACCTGCCCGCGGTGCGCCGCGAGGCTGCGGCCGCTTCCCGGGGACTGCTGCGTATTCTGCTCCTATGGCGATCTCCCCTGCCCACCCAAACAAGCAGCCGCGACGGACCTGGGAGATCGGTGATACACATCCTCCGCGTTTCTCTCGCGGAGCAAATACCCTGGAGGAAAGCACATGGAAAGCGTTACCTATACCGCCCCCGCCATCTCGTGCGAGCATTGCCAACGCGCCATCGAGAGCGCCGTGGGCGCCCTCGCCGGGGTCCAGGAGGTGCATGTTGAGATTCCGAGCAAGCGCGTGGAGGTGCGCTTCGACCCGGCGCGGGTGAGCGCCGAGCAAATCGAGGCCGTCATGGACGAGGAGGGCTACCCCGTCCAGCGTTAGGGAACATCAGCCGGTACGCGCCGCGGCGCCAGGGCGCGGGCCAACCGGCG
>JANWHO010000261.1 GCA_025450375.1 Chloroflexota bacterium | reverse complement strand
GTCTTCACACTTCCTGGCGCGAACAGGCGCGGCCCTTGCTGGTCGCCATCGACCCCGCGCTGGTCCGCCTGTTGGATGTCGCGCCCGAACCACGCGGGTCACGCCCGGTAAGCGATGATTTCCAGGCTCTACACGCGGAAATGACCATGGTCTCCACCTCGGGACTGGGTGAAAGCTGGTGACCCCGTGCCCACGATGACCACGGCCAACAGCCTTCGAGCAGCCCTGGCCGAGGTGGTGGACCCGGAGATCCCCACGGTCAGCATCCTGGACATGGGGATGGTAGGTGAGATTCAGCTTGATGAGTCCGGGCTGGTGGACGTGGAGATTCTCCCGACCTTTTCCGGCTGCCCCGCCCTCCCGATCATCGCCGAGAACGTCCGTGGCCGCCTGGCCCGCGAACCAGGAGTGAGAGACGTGCAAGTCCGCTTCGTCTTCGATCCGATCTGGACCAGCGACCGGATCACCGATCAAGGGCGCGCCCATCTGCTTGATTTCGGCATCGCGCCCGCTCCTCTCACCCGCGGCCGCTCCCTCCCCATGATTCACAAGCAAACCGTGGTCTGTCCCTTCTGCGGCTCAACCCGTACCACCATGGAAAATCTGTTTGGCCCCACCCCTTGCCGCTCCATCTACCGCTGCGCCGAGTGCCGCAATCCCTTCGAGCGTTTCAAGGCGCTGTAAGCAGGTCGCTGACCCGACGTTGTATACTCCGGGTACGATCATCCAGGGGAGAACGAAAGATGCTCACGAGGTCGCGCCCGGTCACCGTTGAGGAGTTCATGGCTCTGCCCAATGACGGCAATCGCCATGAATTGGTGCGAGGAGAAATACGCGCCATGTAGCCGCCAAGGTGGAAGCACGGGTTTATTGAAGCACAACTCGTATCGGCTATCGATCGGCATCTGGAGGATCGGGCGCGCGCCCTAGGCTGGACCCCTGAACAGGGCGTCGATCAGCGCATAAAGTTGGTTGGCATGGTAGCCTGTGGAGAGGTTGGGATGCAGTTCACGCTCACCGACGACATCCTCCCAGGATTCGCACTGCCGCTCAATCACCTTTTTCCCTGAGAGGCGGCAGCGCCTGCCGCCTCTTTAGAGGGGATAGATCGGGAGCGGCCCTAACCCGCGTTAGCTCGCCGCCTGTGACCACACTTCCCGCATACCGGCCTGAGCGTTCGAGAGGGCGTCTGGTTTCACCGACATCCCATCTTGCGTCAGTTCATCCAGCACCAGTTTGGGCATGAAGCTGTTGATCTCCATCACGAACTGGGCATTGTCTCGCAGGTGACGCTTGCAGAGATCGGCGGTCTTGGTATCACCCGCCGCCAGGGCCGTGGTATACATCATCTCGTAGGCGATGATCGCATGGTTGATCGCCGTGTAGTCATCGCGCAAATCCTTGGAGGCTTCCTCGGTGCGCATTTTGTCCACCAATCCCGCCGCCACGCCAATGGCGGCCGCCACTCCCTCTTTTAGCGGATGGGTAGGACTGCCGCCCAATTCATCCAGCCGCGCCTTCAACGCATCGACGTGAGTGGAGAGCGTATCGCGATAGGTCTTGACCTTCCGCTGGGCGTCGACGTGATCGTCGAGCAGTTTTGCCTGCATGCCGATAGCTTGCAGGATGTGCGACTCCAACGCCACCATGTCGCCCAGATATTTGGTCATGATTTCTTGCTCTTTACTGGCCACGGCTCACATCCCTCACTTTTGCAATGCAACGTCCACTCAAGCTGGACATGGTCATCGTACGGCGTCAAGATCGCCCTTGTATCATGCGGATGGATGAGCCGGCCCGTGGTACGCGCCTAGTCCGTCCGCTCCCGTTCCATCTAAAAACTCTTTGGTACCATATACGTGGCCACATCCTGGCCGCAATCGTCATGAGGAGCCTCGTATGATCACCTCCAGGGCCGCGACCGCGGAGCAGCTTAGCGCCCGTCTCATCACCACCGATCTCAAGGAAACGCGGGTCCGGGACCTCCTTGGCCAACCACTTGTCCTCGCCTTTTTCCCGGCCGCCTTTACCAGTGTGTGTACCACCGAGATGTGTACCTTCCGCGACAGCTTGGCCCAGTTCAATACGCTCAATGCCAAGGTCTACGGGATCAGCATCGATCTCCCCTATGCTCTTCAAGCATTTGGAGAGAAGAACAACCTGAGTTTCCCGCTGTTGTCCGACATGGAGCGCGAGGCGATTCGCGCCTTCGACGTGGTGTGGCCGTTGCTTGGCGGAATGGTCAAGGAGGTGGCCAGCCGGGCAGTCTTCGTGCTGGACCCAGACGGCAATATCGTCTATCGCTGGGTCGGAGAGAGCCCGGCGAACGAACCGCCCTATCCCGAGGTCGTGAAGGCGGTCGAAAGCCTCGCCGCCTGATCATCCACCCTCCGTGCTGGAATTGGTGACTACCGTCTGGATCTCTTTCCGGACGGTAGTTCGCTTTTTACAGTGCCATATCCACGCACCCACTTGACAACCAATCAGGCTAGGGATCGTGGGTGATTGCCAAACCTTCCCGAACTCGCTATCCTAACCCGGTGCCTGGTGAATAGCTCCAGGGCGCCGGTGACGTACCCCGTTGGTACGGCTGCAAGCGAGAGGAAGCCGGCATGGCAAGGACTAAAACGGCACGAAATCTCGTCCGCGGTGTCCTTCTCGCCCTCTCTCTTCTGGCCTTCTCTCCCCGACCCTTCCTAGCTCATGCCAGTCCCTCGGGCCACGCCTCCAGCGTCGATTGCCCGGCTCTTGATCTCTCCTCCGATCCCGCGGTGGTCGCCGGCCGAGCCTATCTTGGGATCGCTTACGCCGCGCTAACCCACGACCGCCAACGCTACGCTGGGATGGGTGCCCTCCAGCGCAGCGCCACCCTGAGCGCTATCGCGGAGTTGCATTCGGCGTACATGGCCTCGATTGGCTCGTGGTCCGACGGCGACCCAGCGGGCAGCATTCTCGCCCGCGTACAAGTGGCCGGGATCCAAGCCGTCTATGCCGGGCAAAACGTCGTCACCAGCAGTGGGGCAACAGTGGGCGAGGCCATTCAACATGGTGAAGCCTTCTTCTCGCGCGAAGCGGATGGCGGCGGCCCGCACTGGGACAATATCACCAACCCAAATCACCATGCCGTGGGGATCGGCATCTCGCTCCTTGGTGATCCGGGAAACTACACTATCTATCTCACCCAGGTTTTCGCCGACAGCGGCGGTTGCGGGCAAACCAATTCATCCAAAAATGTCACCCTGGTTGATGCCTCGCAAACCTCTCCCAACCTCCATGCCGGCCTGGTGGTGCGGCCCACGGTCGATGATCTGCAACTACGGAGCGAGCCGAAAGGGCTGGTAATCGGCCACTTGACCTCGCGCGACAAGCTCAAGGTGATTGGAGTACAGGGAAACTGGGCCCAGGTGCAGGTTTTGGGGAGTCAGAACTTTGGCTGGGTCTTCACCCAGTTCGTGAGCGCGAGGTAGGCAAGCCGCTGCCTCATCCCCTATCGGACGGATCGGTCCGATCCGTCCGATTCATGGTCGCCGCTCATCAGCGCGTATTGGTTACCTTCCGTAACCCACGCGGCTGATCGGGGTCGTACCCCTTCGCCACCGCTAAGTGGTAAGCCAGCAATTGGCCCGCCACCGCGAGGCTGATCGGAGCCAGAGCCTCGCCCGCGACCTCGTCCAGGCGGAAGGCGGTCCCTACCGAGGCGGCCAGCGTGGAATCATTGGTGACCGCCGCCGTGTCCGCGGCGCGATCGCGGAGCTTGATCGCCAATTCATTCATCCCACCCATGGCTGGGCCGGAGGCACCCAGGAGAAGAGCGGGGAATCCCGGTTCGATAACCGCGATCGGCCCGTGCAGGAAGTCCGCGCCCGAATAGGCATCGGCCATCACATAGCTGGTCTCCTTGATCTTCAGCGCCACCTCCATGGCCGCCGCGTAGGCATAACCACGGGCAAGGATCAGGCAGCTTCCCAGATCGCGCCACCGCTGGGCGAGGCCGCTCATGCCGGCGTCGAGCCGCAAGGCGCCGGCCACCGCTCCAGGCACCGCCGAAAGAGACTCGGTGAGTTCCGGGGCGCGCGACCACTCGGCGGTGAGTAAGGCCAGCAGGAGTTGCTGCGCGGTAAAGCTCTTGGTGGCCGCCACGGCCACCTCCTTCCCCGCCCCACACCACAAGACATGGCCGGCGCACTCGGCCAGGGGAGACTCACGCTCGTTCACCACCGCCACCGTGAGGGCGCCCTGACGACCCGCCTCCCGCATCACCTCGACCAGATCAGGCGACTGGCCGGACTGCGAGATCCCGATCACCAGGGCCTGTTCCAGACGTGGCGGTCTGCCATAGAGCGTGTATAAGGATGGGGCCGCCAGGGCGACTGGGAGACCGGCGAACGATTCGAGCAGGTACTTCCCATAGACCGCCGCGTTGTCCGAGGTACCGCGGGCCACGATCATGGCGAAACGCGGCTGATACTGGCGGAGTCGCTCGGCTAGTTCACGCGCGGGCTCCGCCTCGCGCTCCAGGAGCGCGGCAAGGATCCCCGGTTGCTCCTGGATCTCCTTGTACAGCGTATGCATGACTACCTTCCCGCGATCAAGCGTTCCATCACGGACACAAAAACCTCGATATGAAACGGCTTCGGCATGATCTCCGTATGCGGGTCGATTATCGGGTTATGGAACTCGCTCACCTCGAAGAGCGCGGCCGTGCAGAGCATGACCGGAGTCGTCGCGGTATCTGGGTTCTCGCGCATGGACCGTAACACACTGAAACCATCGGCGTCGGGCAGCATAATATCCAGGATCACCAAGAGTGGCCGCTGCTCGCCCAGTAGGGTTTGTGCCTCCTCGGCGTTATCCCGCACTATCACCTGGTAGCCAAGATCGGTCACCACTTCGGTGATTAGCTCACTGCACCCCTGGTCATCCTCCACCACCAGGACAAATGGCGGCGTGGGGTTCAAGCTCATGGTCGCTCCCAACGACTACTGACCCATGTGAGACATTCAGGTCTTGTATGGTACTGTACACCGCCCACCTCAACCGTGCATTCCCCGCGTGGAAAGACTACGGGCGGGGCCATACTGTAGTACCTTCAATGGTGTGAGAAGGCGCCGCGGTTGCTCGCGCGACCCGGCGACCACCAAACCGACCGGAAAGGTAATGCCATGGCCTCTCCCACCACCGAGAATCTCGCCGCGCCTACCCAGACCGAGCGGTCCGCGCCGCCCTGCGCCATCGTCATTTTCGGCGCCTCGGGTGACCTGACGAACCGGAAGCTATTGCCCGCTCTATACAATTTGGCGATGGGCGGCCTCCTCTCGGACCGCACCGTAATTCTCGGCTTCGGCCGCCACCCTCAGAGCGACGACGAATTCAGGAAAAGCATTCACGCGGGCATTGATCAATTCTCCCGCACCCGCCCAATTCGCAAGGAGGTCTGGGAGGCCCTTGCCCCGCGCATCTACTATCAGCAGGGGAACTACGACGACCCGGCGTCCTACGCCGAATTACGGACCCGGCTGGAAACCTTTGACCGGGATCGCGGCACCGCCGGTAACCACCTTTTCTATATCGCGACCCCGCCCACGGCCTTCCCGGCGATCATCCACGAGTTAGGCGCGTCGGGCCTGGCAAAGCCTTCCGGCCACGGTTGGGCCCGCGTAGTGATCGAGAAGCCGTTCGGCCATGATCTGGCCAGCGCCCGCAAGCTCAACCAGGAGGTGCTCGGGGAATTCACCGAGGATCAAGTGTTCCGCATCGATCATTATCTGGGCAAGGAAACGGTGCAAAATATCCTTGCCTTCCGTTTCGCGAATCGGCTGTGGGAACCGGTCTGGAGTTCGCAGCATATTGATAACGTGCAAATCACGGTCGCGGAGAGTATTGGCATCGAGGGTCGGGCTAGTTACTACGAGGAGGCGGGCGCCCTACGGGACATGGTGCAGAACCACATGCTGCAAGTCCTGGCCCTGGTCACCATGGAGCCGCCCGTCACCTTCGAGGCCGAGGCCGTGCGCGACGAAAAGGTCAAGGTACTGAAAGCCCTCCGGCCCTACGGCGACCAACTGGCCGAGGACGCGGTCCGCGGCCAGTATCGTGCCGGGGCGATCGGGGAGGAAAAGGTGCCTGGATACCGGCGCGAGCCGAAGGTCGATCCGCAATCGCAGACCGAAACCTTCGTCGCCCTCCGGGTGGGGATTGATAACTGGCGCTGGGCCGGGACTCCCTTCTATCTGCGCCACGGGAAGCGCCTACCCACCCGGGTCTCGGAGGTGGCGGTGCAGTTCAAACCGGTTCCCCACCTCCCATTCGCCGCCTCGGGTACCAAGGCGCTTGAGCCGGATTTGTTGGTGCTCCGCCTGCAGCCGGACGAGGGGATCAGCCTCCGCTTTGGCGCCAAACAACCGGGGCCCGAGATGCAATTGCGTTCGGTCAATATGGAGTTCCGCTACGAGGCTTCGTTCTCCGTGGCCTCGCCCGACGCCTACGAGCGACTGATTCTCGATTGCGCGCTCGGCGAAAGTACGCTCTTTACCCGGGCCGACGAGGTGGAGGTCTCCTGGGGCTTCGTCAATCCGCTCCTGCGCCGCTGGGCCGATCCCGACGCCGACGTGCCAACCTATGCCGCCGGGTCGTGGGGACCGCACGCAGCCGTCGATTTGCTCGGGCGCGATGGGCGAAAGTGGCATAATCCATGAGCGAGAAAGTCGCAACCAGAGTGATCCTGGTCCGGCATGGGGCTACCGAGTGGAGCGTGAGCGGTAAGCACACTGGGCGCACCGATCTCCCTCTTACGGCGGAGGGCCGGCACATGGCCGGCCTGGTAGGAGAAAGACTGGCCGGGCTTCATTTCAACCTGGTTCTCACCAGTCCGCTCCAGCGGGCGATCGAAACCTGCGCTCTTGCCGGTTTTGGTTCCCAGGCGGAAATTCGTCCCGATCTAAGGGAATGGGATTACGGCGACTATGACGGACGGACTACCGCCGACATCCAGAAGGAACGCCCAGGCTGGAACCTCTGGCGCGACGGCACCCCGAATGGCGAGAACGCCGAGATGGTGGGCGAACGGGCCGACCGAGTGATCGCCGAGGTACGGGCCACCGGCGGCCAGGTGGCCCTCTTCGCCCATGGCCATCTCCTGCGCGTCCTCTGCGCCCGCTGGCTCGCCCTTCATCCCGCCGATGGACGGCTGTTCGCTCTGGGCACCGGGGCCATCTGTGTTCTCGGCTACGAGCGCGACCAATCCGTGATCAGCCATTGGAACTATGAGGGCCAGCCGCGCTAGTTTTCGCGAGCGCGCGAAATGCCGCTGGGGAATAGAGGTCCCTGGGGCTCAGGTTTCCCGTATTCCTGGTGCGTAAGGCGAATGTTCAAGGGAGGAAAACGCGGTGGCGGAAACCAGTTTAACCGTCTATGGCGCCCCGTGGTGCGGCGATTGCAAGCGGGCCAAGAAGTTTCTTGGCGAGCAGCGGGTGCACTACGGCTGGGTGGACGTGGATTCGGATCCAGAGGGCCTGGCGGTGGTGGAGCGGGCCAACGACGGGAAGCACATCATTCCCACGATCGTGTTCGCCGATGGATCGGTCCTGATCGAGCCCTCGAACGCTCAGTTAGCGACGAAACTTGGTTTGGCGACCAAAGCCAAACTCCCCTACTATGACCTGATCGTGGTCGGCGGCGGTCCTACCGGCCTGACTACTGCCCTCTACGCGGCCCGCGAGGGGCTTGAGGTGCTGGTGATCGAACGCGGCGGCCTTGGCGGCCAGGCGGGGGTCACCGAACGGCTGGACAACTTTCCCGGCTTCCCCGATGGGATCGGCGGGGCGGATTTCGCGGACCGGCTCACCCTCCAGGCCCATCGCTTTGGTGTCGAAACCCTGCAAGCGCAGGATGTGGTCGGTCTCCGGGCTGAAGGGGAGTCACGGTATGTACAAACCGCCGATGGGGCGGAATATGGGGCCTGCGCCGTCCTGATTGCCACCGGTTCTACCTATCGGCGGCTGGGAATCCCCGGCGAGGACGAGCTGATCGGCGCCGGAATCCATTATTGCGCTACCTGCGATGGTCCCTTTTACCGCGGCAAGGAGGTCGCGGTGATCGGCGGCGGCAACAGTGCCGGCGAGGAAAGCCTCTTTCTCACGCGCTTCGTGAAAAAAGTAATCATTCTGGTCCGCGGCGAGGCGATGACCGCCAGTAAGGTCGTGATCGAGAAGGTGGAGGAGAATCCCGCCATCGAGGTACGGTACAACACCGAGGTATCGGCCCTCCAGGGCGACCGGAAGCTGGCCGGACTCACTCTTCGTGATCGGAAGACCGGCAAGGAGGAGACGATCACCCCCGCTGGGGTGTTTGTCTTAAGCGGCTTGACCCCAAACAGCGGCTTCCTGCCCCCCGAGATCGCCCGCGATCCTTTCGGGTTCATCACCACCAACCTAATGCTGGAGACCAGCATGCCGGGCGTATTCGCCGCCGGCGATGTGCGGCACGGAAGCACCAAGCAAGCAGCCAGCGCCGCCGGGGAGGGCGCCACGGCCGCCCTGATGATCCGAGAATACCTGCAGGGGATGAATTAATTGGGGAGCCAAAAACGGAAGGGAAAGGGGAACCAGATGCCTGGGCAGTCCACAACTGGCGCCGGCGGCGTCGAGCGGGAGCGGCTGCACGGCGCCGGCGAGGATTGGAAGCGCTGGGGACCGTATCTGAGCGAACGGGCGTGGGGGACGGTCCGAGAAGACTATAGTCCGGACGGCGATGCCTGGGACTATCTTCCCCACGACGCCGCGCGCTCCCATGCCTATCGCTGGAACGAGGATGGGCTGGCCGGGATCTGCGACCGCCAGCAGCACCTCTGCCTGTCCCTGGCACTCTGGAATGGCCAGGATCCTATTCTGAAGGAGCGGTTGTTTGGTCTTACCGGCCATGAGGGCAATCATGGCGAGGATGTGAAAGAGGCGTACTTCTATCTGGACAGCACGCCCACTCATAGTTATATGAGGATGCTCTATAAATACCCGCACGCGGCGTTCCCATACGATGAACTGGTCGCGGTGAACCACCAGCGCACCCGGATGGACCCCGAATACGAACTGCTGGACACGGGGATTTTCGATCAGCAGCGCTATTTCGATGTCTTCGTGGAATATGCCAAGGCGTCCCCGGACGACATCCTGGTCCGGCTTACCGCCCACAACCGCGGGCCCGATACCGCCGATCTCCTGCTGGCTCCCACGCTCTGGTTCCGCAATACCTGGAGTTGGGCCGCCAACTCGCCCAAACCACGGCTGTCCCATAATCAGAGCCAGTCCTACCCAACCATCCGAGTGGAACACGCGGGCTTGCCCGCTACCTCGCTGGTCTGTGAGAACGCGAGCCAACTGTTATTCACCGAGAATGAGACCAATTGTCAACGGCTCTTCAACGCCCCAAACGCTGGAAGTTATGTCAAGGACGCCTTTCACCGATACCTGATCGAGCATGAGGAAGGCGCGGTAAATCCCGCGAATGAAGGTACCAAGGCATGCGCGGTGTACCGCCAATCCATTCCAGCCGGGCAATCGGTGACCGTCCGGCTCCGGCTAGGTCCGCCAGTGGACGACCCGTTCTCGGACTTTGACCAGATCTTTGCTCAACGCCAGAGCGAGGCCGATCAGTACTATGCCGAGATCCAGCCAGAAAACCTCGGCGACGATCAGCGGATGATCCAGAGGCAGGCCCTGGCCGGCATGCTCTGGAGCAAACAGTTCTACCACTACAACGTCAAACCATGGCTGGACGGCGACCCTACCATGCCGCCGCCCCCTCCCGAACGGAAAGACGGCCGGAACCATAACTGGTTTCATCTGCGGAACCATGACGTGATCTCCATGCCCGACACCTGGGAATACCCTTGGTACGCATCGTGGGATCTGGCCTTCCATTGCATTACCCTGTCCCTGGTGGATAGCGAATTCGCCAAATCGCAGATCGATCTCCTCCTGAGGGAGTGGTATCAGCATCCCAACGGACAGGTGCCCGCCTACGAGTGGGCCTTCGGTGACGTCAATCCGCCCGTCCTGGCCTGGGCCGCCTGGCGCGTCTATAAGATCGAGCAGAAGCAGCGCGGAAAGGGCGACCGAGCTTTTCTCGAGCGGGTCTTCCACAAGATGCTCCTCAACTTCACCTGGTGGGTCAACCGGAAGGACTCGGAAGGGAAGAATGTCTTCCAGGGCGGCTTCCTCGGCCTGGACAACATCGGTGTCTTCGATCGGAGCGCCCCGCTGCCGACCGGTGGATACATCGAGCAGAGCGACGGCACGAGTTGGATGGCTATGTTCTGTCTCGATTTGCTCGAGATTGCGATCGAGCTTGCCCGCGATGATTCGGTCTATCAGGATATCGCCACCAAGTTCTTCGACCACTTTCTCTACATCGCCGCCGCCATGAACGACATCGGAGATGAGGGCTTCTCGCTGTGGGACGATCAGGATGAGTTCTTCTATGATGTTCTCCGGGCTCCCGATGGGCGGGCAGCGCCGCTGAAAGTACGGTCGCTAGTTGGATTGATTCCCCTGTTCGCCGTGACCACCATAGACCAGGCGGTCCTTGATGCCTGCCCCGAGTTCGCTCAGCGCCTCGACTGGTTCCTCGACATCCGACCCGACCTGGCTGCCCTGATCTCCCGCTGGCACGAGCCGGGAGCCGGCGAGCGCAGGCAACTGGCCCTGGTCCGCGGGCACAGACTGAAGCGCATATTGGCCCGCGCCCTGGACCCCAACGAATTCTTGAGTGACTACGGTGTCCGCGGCCTGAGCAAGTACCACCAGGACCATCCGTATCGATTCGATGTCGATGGCCAGGTCTACTCGGTGAATTACGAGCCGGGCGAGTCCACGACCAGTACATTCGGCGGCAACTCCAACTGGCGCGGACCAATCTGGTTTCCCGTGAACTACCTCCTGATCGAGGCGCTTCAGCGCTTCCACCATTATTACAGCGACGATTTTCTGGTGGAGTGCCCGACTGGATCGGGGCAAAAGTTGACCCTCCGGGCGATCGCCGACGATTTGTCGCGCCGCCTGATGCGCCTCTTCGAGCGCGACGAGCAGGGGAACCGCCC
>JANWHO010000260.1 GCA_025450375.1 Chloroflexota bacterium | reverse complement strand
CTGGTCATTGAAGGCTCCATTCCGAACGAGAACATCAAGTCCGAGGGGGTCTGGGCCGGCATGGGCACGGATAAGACGACCGGACAGCCCATTCCAACCACCAAATGGATTGACAGTCTGGCCCCGAAGGCGCTGGCCGTGGTGACCTGCGGTACCTGCGCCGCCTACGGAGGAATCCATGCCATGGCGGGCAATCCAACTGGCGCCATGGGCCTGTCGGACTACCTGGGCTGGGGCTTCAAAACCACGGCCGGCATCCCGATCATTAACGTGCCCGGATGCCCGGTGCAACCGGACAACTTCATGGAGACCGTCCTCTACCTGCTCTATCAAGCCGCAGGCATGGCGCCGATGATCCCGCTTGACGATCTCGGGCGACCTACCTGGTTGTTTGGCCGCACCGTCCACGATGGATGCGATCGCGGCTCCTATTACGAGCAGGGCGACTTCGCCGCCGAATACGGCTCCCCCAAGTGCCTGGTGAAGTTGGGCTGTTGGGGGCCGGTGGTCAATTGCAACGTGCCCAAGCGAGGCTGGATGGCGGGGATCGGCGGCTGCCCCAATGTTGGCGGCATCTGCATTGGCTGCACCATGCCCGGCTTCCCCGATAAGTTCATGCCCTTCATGGACGAGCCACCGGGAGGCAAAGTCTCCACGGCCTTCAGTGGCGCCTATGGGCCCGTGATCCGCCGCTTACGCGGGATCACGAACCATACGCTCAACCAGGAGACCAAGTGGCGGCACACCGGATCCGAGCTCACCACCGGTTATAAGCCTCGGTGGTAAAGGGGGAAGGCAACGATGGCAACGCAGGTCAACCCGCGAGAGCGCGTGGGAGAGAAATCCAGTAATCTGGTCGAGATGAACTGGGACCCGATCAGTAGGATCGTCGGCAACCTGGGCATCTACACGAAAATCGACTTCTCGCAGCGCAAAGTGGTGGAATGTCACAGCACCTCCTCCGTCTTCCGCGGCTACAGCCTCTTCATGAAGGGGAAGGATCCTCGGGATTCACACTTCATCACCAGCCGCATCTGTGGGATTTGCGGCGATAATCACGCTACCTGCTCGGTGTACGCGCAGAACATGGCCTACGGGATTCAGCCCCCGAATATGGCCGAATGGATCGTCAATCTCGGCGAGGCGGCCGAGTATATGTTCGACCATTGCATCTTCCAGGACAATCTGGTGTTCGTCGACTTCTGCGAGCAGATGGTCAAGGAGACGAACCCCAGCGTGCTCGCCAAGGCGGAGAAGACCGAGGCGCCCCACGCCAAGATCCATGGGATGCGGACCATCGCCGACATCATGCGGAGCTTCAATCCTTTCACCGGCGAGACCTATCGCGAGGCGTTGCAAATGAGCCGCCTGACCCGCGAGATGTTCTGCTTGATGGAAGGCCGGCACGTTCATCCATCCACCCTCTATCCCGGCGGGGTGGGGACGGTACCCACCGTGCAACTGTTCACCGATTATCTGGTGCGCCTGATGAAGTTCATGGACTTCGCCAAAAAGATCGTGCCTATGAACGACGACATCTTCGACTTCTTCTACGAGGCACTGCCAGGTTACGAGGAGGTGGGCCGCCGGCGCGTCCTCCTTGGCTGCTGGGGCTCGTTCCAGAATCCGGAAGTATGCGACTACACCTACAAGAACATGCAAAAGTGGGGCGACGCCATGTATGTCACACCCGGCGTGGTCGTGGATGGGAAGCTCGTCACCACCAATTTGGTGGATATTAACCTGGGCATTCGCATTCTGCTTGGCAGTTCCTATTACGACGATTGGGCCGGCGAGGAAACCTTCGTCAGTCGCGATCCGCTGGGCAACCCGGTGGACAAGCGGCACCCCTGGAATCAAACCACGATCCCCAAGCCGCAAAAGCGAACTTTCGACAATCACTATAGCTGGGTGATGAGTCCCCGCTGGTACGACAAGCGCACCGGCGATCATCTGGCCCTCGACACCGGCGGCGGCCCCATAGCCCGCCTCTGGACCACCGCCCTGGCTGGGCTGGTGGACGTAGGCTACGTGAAGTCGACCGGGCACAGCGTCCAGATCAACCTACCCAAGACGGCGTTGATGCCCGAGACTCAGTTTGAGTGGAAGATTCCCAAATGGTCCAATGCCATCGAACGGGATCGGGCCAGGATCTACTTCCTCGCCTACTCAGCCGCCATGGGTATGTACTTCGTGGAGAAGGCCCTGGCCCAGTTGCGCAAAGGGGACACCAAGGTCTTCACGGACTTCAAGGTTCCTGACGAGGCGATCGGCTGCGGCTTCCACGAGGCGGTCCGCGGGGTCCTCTCGCACCATCTGGTGATTCGGGACGGCAAGATCGCCAACTACCACCCTTACCCGCCCACCCCCTGGAACGCCTCGCCTCGTGACACCTACGGAACGCCTGGTCCCTACGAGGACGCCGTGCAGGGCACGCCGATTTTCGAGGAGAACGGCCAGGATAACTTTAAGGGGATCGACATCATGCGCGCCGTGCGCAGCTTCGACCCCTGCCTCCCGTGCGGCGTCCACATGTACCTCGGGGACGGGAAGGAAATCGAGGTGCGGCATTCGCCGACCTTCGGACTTGGAGGGTAGTAGAAGGAGCGGCGCTGATGCAATTGGCGGAACGCGAACTGACCGAGCGCGCCACGCGAATCGAGACTCTGCTCGACGAGATGGAAGCCATGCCCGATCCAGCGATCAGGGAACGAATGACCGACGTGGTCAGCGGCGTGGTGGGCCTCTATGGGGAGGGACTGGCGCGCATCCTGGCCATTGTGCAACGCCAGGCCGGCCAGGCTCAGGCGGGGGCCGTGCTCGAGGCCCTGGCCGGGGATGAACTGGTCTCTCATCTCCTGCTCCTGCATGATCTGCATCCGATTCCGGTCGAGGTACGGGTGACCCGCGCGCTGGACGCGGTGCGCCCGTACCTGGAGTCCCACGGAGGAAATGTCGAATTGCTGGGCGTGAACGGAGGGGTCGCCCGTCTGCGTCTGCAAGGAAGCTGCAACGGCTGCCCTTCATCCACCGTGACCCTGAAGACGGCGATTGAGATAGCAATCAGGGAGGCCGCGCCCGACCTGGACGGGATCGACGCCGACGGGGTGGCCGAGCCATCGCGGCCGGGCGCGGCCTTTATTCCCGGGTCGGCAGTGCGGCGCTATCAGCATTGTCCCGCCGGGGTGGAGTCCGCGGCCGGCCCGTCTGGATCCAGCGGGGGAGTGACCCCATGACTGATCCGCGAGCCGCTCCCCCGCGGAGTCCCTTCGCCTCGCTTCGCCCATTCACGCGGCCATCGGCGGCGCCCAAGCCAATAGCCGAGGAACACTGTGAAATCTGCGGCGAGGCGATCGGCCCCGAGCATCGGCATCTGCTGGACCTTGGCACTGGTCAGGTGCTTTGCGCCTGCCGGGCCTGCTCCATTCTCTTCGTCTCCTCGGCGGCCGGCGGCGGCACGCGGAAGCTCATTCCCAACCGATGCCGCCGGCTGGCCGATTTCATCATAACCGATGCCCTGTGGGACACCTTGCGGATCCCCGTCAACATGGCGTTCTTTAACGCGAGCACATCACTTGGTCGGATGGCCGCCCATTATCCGGGGCCAATGGGTTCGACCGAGTCCTTACTGACCCTGGAGACCTGGGAGACTCTGGCGGAGCATAATCCGATCCTGACCACCATGGAAGCGGACGTGGAGGCCCTGCTGGTCAATCGGGTGGGTGCGGCCCGCGACTATTTTCTGGCCCCGATCGACGAGTGTTTCCGCCTGGTAGGACTGATCCGCCTTAACTGGCGAGGATTGGGCGGCGGCCCGGAGGTATGGCCGGCGATCGAGCGGTTTTTTGCCGGCCTGAACGAGCGATCCCAACAGGGACGAGGCGCGCATGCCTGACCTTGACTTCGCCATAGCCGACGCCGATGTCCTACCCTTCGCGGCGGCTCCCACGATGTTGTTCAAATTGAGGGTGGGGAATCAACCCGAAGGCGAGCGGATTCAGGCGATCATGCTCCAGGTCCAGATCCGCATCGAGGCGACTCGACGCGGGTACGACCACCGGGCTGAGGAAAATCTGCTCGATCTCTTCGGCGCGCCCCAGCGTTGGGGTGAGACGGTAAAGAGCCTCCTCTGGACCCACGCCACGCTCAACGTTCCGGGCTTCAGCGGCTGCACGGTGGTCGAGTTGCCCATTGGCTGCACCTATGACCTGGAAGTGGCGGCGTCCAAGTATTTCCATGCCCTGGGCGATGGCGAGATCCCGCTGCTCTTCCTCTTCAGCGGCACGGTATTCTATGCTCCGTCAGATAGTGAGGGGCCGCGAGTGGCCCCGATTCCCTGGGAAAAGGAGGCGAGTTTCCGTTTACCGGTCCGTCTGTGGACCGAGATGATGGAGCGGTACTTCCCCAACAGCGCCTGGATTCGCCTCCAACAGGATGTGTTTGATCGGCTCCATGCCTATAAAGCGCGGCATGGCTTGCCTACCTGGGAGGAGACGCTGGAACAGTTGATGCAAGGGACCGAGGCGGAAGTGGGGCGGGGTGAGGATGGAGTTAGTTGATCGGATCGCCGAGGCGGTGCTCTACGAGGGCTACCTCCTGTATCCCTACCGCCGCTCGGCCATGAAGAATCAGCAAAGGTGGCAGTTCGGGGGGATCTATCCCGAACGCTACAGCCAGGTAACGGGCGGCAGCGACCGCTGGACCATGCAAACCCAGTGTCTGGTAAACGGTGACGACAGCACCATGGTGGAGGTCCGGCTGCGCTTCCTTCAGGTGGTGGACCGTCGAGTCGCGGAAATGGCCGAGGGCGCTCTCCGCCCAGTGGACATACTCCGGGTGGGCGGGCAAACACATCGGGAATGGGAGGAGGCGATCGAACGAACCACGGTGGTGACGGGGCCGAACGGCCGCCCGGCCATGTGCCTGGGTGACCTATTCGCCCAAGGCCGGTCGCAGCCCATCGACATTGCCGCTGCCAACACGGAGGAGCAGTTGCTCGAACCGGACGGGACGGTACGGGGAGCGCTCGTCCGCGAGTGGCAGGATGTGCGCGGCATGATTGAGGTGAGCGCCGAGCCCGTGATCCACGACGTGGACGAGCACGCGGGTGCCACGCGCCTTTATCGGCTGACGGTCCTGATCCGCAATACCACACCCTGGGCCTGGCCACCCGCTGAGGCCAAGCCGGGATCAAGGGGGGCGAGCAAGATGCTCACGCTCCCACAAGGCGGCTTGGTTGAGACTCGACCGCGGAAAGCTCCGATCCGGAATGCCTTCATTTCCACTCACACTATTCTGCGGGTGCATGGGGGCGAGTTTATTTCCCTGCTGGAGCCGCCGCCCCTGTACGCGCCCGCCGTCGAGAGCTGTCTGAACAGCGGCACCTGGCCGGTGTTGGTTGGCAAGCCTGGCGAACACCACACAATTCTTTCATCCCCGATCATTCTCTACGATTACCCTGAAGTAGCGCCCGAAAGCTCCGTAAGTTACTTTGATGCCACGGAAATCGACGAACTGCTCGCCCTGAGCGTCATGACCCTATCCGACGACGAAAAACAGGAAATGCGCGAAACCGACCCGCGAGCCCGTGAAATCCTCCAGCGGACCGAGGCGCTGACCGCCGAGCAACTCGCTGGGTTGCACGGGGCCGTCCGCGGCTGGCAAGTTCTTCGGAGGGAAGATCCATGAAACCCTTCTGGGAATCGGACCACGCGCCACCGCAACAGGTGATGGTAGATGGGGTGGCGATCGTCAAGGGTAGCCGCGTCCTGCTCCATCCTCATGCCGGCGGCGACATCCTGGACCTGGCCTTACGAGGGAAGACCGCCATGGTGGAGGCGATCGAGCAAGACTTTGAGGACAATATCCACGTCGCGGTCACGATCGACGATGACCCCGGTCGCGACCTTGGTGACGCTCGCCAGCCCGGCCATCGCTTCTTCTTCGCGCTGGATGAACTGGAGCCGCTGGGCGAGGACGGGGACAACGAGCGATGAGCGGGCGTATCCTGGTCGCCGGGATCGGCAACATCTTTCTGGGCGATGATGGATTCGGGGTGGAAGTGGCGCGGCGCCTGGCCACCCGTCCATTGCCGGAGGGCGTGGAGGTAAAAGATTACGGAATCCGGGGCCTGGACCTTGCCTATGCCTTGCTGGACGACCCGCGGGCCCTGATCTTGGTGGACACGGTGGCTCGCGGCCAACCGCCAGGCACCCTCTATCTGATCGAGCCGTCCGTGGATCAGGAAGGGATGATCGCCCCGGATGCCCACGGCATGGACCCGGTGAAAGTCCTGGCCCTCGCGCGGTCGCTGGGGGCCGCGCCCGTCCCGACCTATCTGGTCGGCTGTGAGCCCCAATCGCTGGTTGATCCCGACGATGGCGACGTGGTCGTACAACTGAGCGAACCAGTACAGGCCGCGATCGACGAGGCGGCACGGATGGTAGAGTCATTGGTGGAGCGCATTATCTCTCGGACGCCGGTGGTTGTCGGCGCCGAGTACGGAACATGAAAGGAGGTGAGTCCTGATGTGGATCCTACGCGCGAGCCTTTCGGTCATCGCCCTGGCGGTCACCGCGGTGGTGATTTCGCAACTGCCGGACATTCAGCGGTATCTCAAAATCCGCAACATGTAATCGTGGGCTGAGGGATTCGCCATGAATCGGGTTCCCGTGGTGGAGCGCCGCGCCATCACCGTCCAGGGCATCGTGCAAGGGGTCGGGTTTCGGCCCTTTGTCCATGCCCTGGCGACCGAGAACGGGCTGGCCGGATCGGTACGAAACGATGCCGAGGGCGTGTACATCGAAGTGGAGGGCTCACCCGCCGCGCTTGACCGGTTTCTGCTTCAGGTCGAAGGAGACGCTCCCGCTCTGGCTTTGGTGGAGAGCATCGTCTGGCGCCGCTGTTCATCTCTTGGGGGACATGAGTTCCATATTGATGTCAGCACCGCGGGAAGCCGGCGCGGGGCTCTCATTTCCCCGGATGTCGCTACCTGCGCGGACTGCCTTCGCGAGTTGTTCGACCCGACTGACCGCCGCTATCGCTACCCATTTATTAACTGCACCAACTGTGGACCCCGGTTCACGATTACCCGCGAGGTTCCCTACGACCGGGCAATGACCACCATGGCGGGCTTTCTCATGTGCTCGGCTTGCCAGGGCGAGTACGACAATCCCACCGATCGGCGGTTCCATGCCCAGCCCAATGCTTGCCCAGTCTGCGGGCCGCGAGCGCGGCTGCTCGACCGAACCGGGAGGGAGGTCGCGACCGAAAGCGAAGATGTGATCGGGCGAGCGGTGAGCTTGCTGCGGAGCCAGGCGATTGTCGCGATCAAGGGATTGGGAGGATATCACCTGGCCTGTGATCCGTTTAATTCCCTGGCGGTGCGGACCCTCCGCGCCCGAAAAGCACGTCAGGATAAACCGTTCGCCCTGATGGCGCGCGACCTGGAGCAAGTGCGTGCGCTGTGCCGGGTGATGCCTGAGGAAGCGGTACTGCTCACCGCGCCCGCTCGGCCAATCGTCCTCCTCGATCGGCGGCCAAATGGTGGTATCGACGACGAAGTGGCGCCCCGTCAGACCACGCTCGGAGTGATGCTGGCCTACACGCCGCTGCACCATCTCTTACTCCGGGAGGTGGGTGCGCCGCTCGTGATGACCAGTGGCAATCGCACCGATGAGCCTATCGCCTACCGAGATGAGGATGCCTTCGAACACCTGGGCCAGATCGCGGATTATTTCCTCACTCACGACCGCCCCATCCATATGCGCTGTGACGACAGCGTGGTCATGGTTACACCAGGGAGCGCGAGGGACGCCGCACCCGGCCTCAGCCGCCGTTCCCTACCAACCGACTACAGTCGGAGGCTTACCACCTCAGCTGGAGGCCCCTCGCGCCAGCCGGACGCCCAGTTTCAGACGAGGACCGTTTTCCTGCGGCGTTCCCGCGGCTACGCGCCTGCCCCCCTCACCGTGGCCGAACCGTTTGGCCAACCCACCCTGGCCTGCGGCGGCGAACTGAAAAATGCGTTCTGCCTGGGCCGAGAGCGCCATGCCTTTCTCAGCCAGCATATTGGCGACCTGGAAAATTACGAGACCTTCCGTTCCTTCCGCGAGGGAATCGTGCATTATCGCGGGCTCTTCGACCTTCATCCGGAACTAGTGGCCTACGATCTCCACCCGGAATATCTCTCGACCAAATACGCCCGTGAATTGGAAGAGGAAGGGCTGCCGGCGATTGGCGTGCAGCACCACCATGCCCATATCGCCAGTTGTCTGGTCGACAATGAGCGGCCAGGAACCGAACCGGTGATCGGGGTCGCGCTCGACGGCACCGGGTATGGGACCGACGGCGCTATCTGGGGTGGTGAGTTTCTGGAGGGGAGTATTCAACAGGGGTTCACCCGCCTGGGGCACCTTGAATACGTCCCGCTGCCCGGCGGCCAGGCGGCGATCAAGGAACCCTGGCGCATGGCCATGGCTCAGCTGATCACCATCCTCGGGGAGAAGGAGGCGGCCGAGCTGCCGTTGGCTATGGTCCGGCAGACTTCCCAGCGCGATATTCACCTGATTGCTCAACTGGTGGACCAACGAATCCACACCCCATTGACCTCCAGCACCGGGCGCCTTTTCGACACCGTGGCGGCGCTGCTGGACCTAGCCGGCAGCCGGCGGATCACCTACGAGGGGCAGGCCGCGATCGAGCTGGAGCTAGCTGCCGGCCAGGTCCAACAAGGACTTGTCTACCCCTTCAAACTCCGCCAGGAAGGCGAGGGCTGGATTGTGGAAACAGGGCGATTGATCATCGGGGTAGTAGAGGATTTGCTCCACGGACACCCGGTGGACCAAATTGCCGCCCGCTTTCATCAGACGATAGCGGCGATCGTGGTCGGCGGCTGTATCCGCATCCGGGACGAACGCGGGATGCGCGCGATTGCTCTCTCGGGAGGGACGTTTCAGAACAGGCTCCTGGCGCGGCAAGTCATCGAATCGCTCTCCAGTCTGGGGTTCGTGGTCTATCGGCACCGCCGCGTGCCGGCCAACGATGGGGGACTTGCCCTGGGCCAGGCGGCGCTGGCGGATAGCCTGTTTCGTAAGGGACGGAATGAGGAGAGGGACAGACCATGTGTTTAGCTATTCCAGGGCGGATCGTGGAAATGGTGGACGAGAATTTGCAACTGGCAAAGGCGGAGATCGGTGGAGTGCGGCGCAACATCAATATTGGCCTAGTCCATAACGAGGTCGAGCAGGTAGCGATTGGCGACTGGGTGCTGATCCACGTCGGCTTTGCCCTGTCGAAAGTGGACGAAGCCGAAGCTCATGCCACCTTAAAGGCACTGGAGGAAATCGGCGCCGCCTATCAGCAAGAGTTGCTCGAACTGCATGAATCCAGGATTGAATGATCATGGATGAGAAAGACAATAGGTTGGCGGGCGCCTGCACCCTGGACCACGACGGTTGTGTGGTCTGCGCCGACGCCGGGATCCCCGTCCGGGTAGTGGCCATGGACGGTGACGACGCGCTGTGCGAGGACAGCGCCGGCAATCAGGCGGCCATCGCGGTGGAACTGGTGGGACTGGTGCGGGCGGGAGAGTACCTGCTGACGCATGGCGGAGTGGCCATTGGGAGGATTGGCTCGTGAAATACGTGCAGGAGTTCCGGAATGCCGAGCTAGCGCGCGCCATTGCCGCGAAGATCGCTGGGTTGACCGACCCCGGCCGACCCTACAAGATCATGGAGGTCTGCGGCGGTCATACCCATGCGATTTATCGGCATGGGATCAAGGATCTGCTCCCTCCCGAGATCGAGCTGATCCACGGCCCCGGCTGCCCCGTGTGTGTCTTGCCCATGGGCAGGGTCGACGAGGGAATCGCGATCGCCGAGCGGCCGGAGGTCATTTTCACCTGCTTTGGCGACATGATGCGCGTCCCTGGTTCCAAGGGCAACCTTACGGAGGTGAAGGCTCGGGGCGCCGACATCCGCATGGTCTACTCGCCCCTGGACGCCCTGCGGATCGCCAGGGAAAATCCGGATCGGGAGGTCGTGTTCTACGCGATCGGCTTCGAGACCACCGCGCCATCCACCGCCCTTACTCTCCGACGGGCCAAACAAGTGGGAATTAGCAACTTCTCGGTCTTCTGCAATCATGTGACCATTGTCCCTCCGGTACGCGCCTTGCTGGACTCGCCCGACCTCCGATTGGATGGTTTCATCGGTCCCGGTCACGTCTCCACGGTGGTCGGTTGCCGCCCCTACGAGTTTATGACCACGGACTACGGGAAGCCGGTGGTGGTGGCCGGGTTCGAGCCTCTGGACCTGATCCAGGCCGTGCTGATGCTGATGCGCCAACTGGCCGAGGGCCGCTGCGAGGTGGAGAATCAATACAGCAGGATCGTCCCCTGGGAAGGGAACCTGCAAGCGCTGGCCTGCCTGGCCGAGGTGTTCGAGCTGCGGCCGTATTTCGAGTGGCGGGGCCTGGGCTTCATCGCCCAATCGGCGCTCAAGATCGCTCCGGCCTACGCGGACTACGATGCCGAGCAGCGCTTTGCGGTGGCGGGGGTGCGGGTGGCCGACCCCAAGGCGTGCCAATGCGGCGAGGTGCTCAAGGGCGTGCTGAAACCCTGGGAATGCAAGGTTTTTGGTACCGCCTGCACCCCGGAGCGTCCGCTCGGCGCCTTGATGGTCTCTTCCGAGGGCGCCTGTGCCGCGTATTTCAACTTTGGCCGTACCGCGCAAGCAAGGGTCGCGGTGAGCTCATGAGCGTTCAACAGGATCAGCGCGAGAATCACATTTTGGAAACCCTTGAGCTGGGCCGCCGCCGGCCGCCCAGCTTCACCGCCGAGTGGCTGGACATGAGCCACGGGGCGGGGGGCAAGGCCAGCCACAAGCTCATCGAGGGCCTCTTGCTGCCC
The DNA here is from genome assembly GCA_025450375.1 of Chloroflexota bacterium. The sequence goes on along the minus strand of JANWHO010000260.1, from coordinate 2,052 downwards.
GCGCTCAGGAATGCGGCCCTGGATCCGCTGGGCGACGCGGCGATCCTCAACTGTGGGGATACCCGACTGGCCCTGACCACCGATGCCTACGTGGTGCGGCCCCTCCGCTTTCCCGGCGGCTCAATCGGGGAGTTGGCGGTAAACGGGACGGTGAATGATTTGGCGGTTTCCGGCGCCACCCCGATCGCCCTGGCGGCGGCCCTGATCATTGAGGAGGGGTTGGAAACCGCGATCCTGCGCCGTGAGATCGAGGCAATGGCCGCCGCGGCTCGGCGCGCGAACGTCTCGATCACCACCGGCGACACCAAAATGGTGGAGCGCGGCAAGGGCGATGGCTTGTACATCATCACTACCGGGCTGGGCCTGGCGGACCCGAAGTTGGCCCTCTCGGCCATGGCGGTCCGTCCGGGCGACAAGATCCTGTGTTCCGGCACTCTGGGTGACCACGGAATCGCCATCCTGATCGCACGGGGCAATCTGGACCTTGAAGCGGAGGTGCGCTCGGACACCCGTCCCCTCACTCCCCTGACGGTGGCGCTCACCGCTGCGGTGGGCTCGGATCTGCGTTTCATGCGCGATCCGACGCGCGGCGGCGTGGGCACCGTGCTGAACGAACTGGCCCGCGATTCCGGCCTGGGCGTGGCAATCTGGGAGGAGCGACTGCCAATTCGAGAGGTGATACACGGGGCCTGCGAGATCCTCGGCCTCGATCCGCTGTATATCGCCAACGAAGGCAAGCTGCTGGCGGTGGTGGCGCCTGAGACGGCGGACGCCGCGCTTGATGCCCTCCGCTCGGTCGACGGCGGCGAGGAGGCGGCGATCATCGGAGAGATATGCGAGGAGCCGGCCCGCATGGTGGTCATGCATACCCAGTTTGGCGGGACGCGGATGATCGACATGCTGGTGGGCGACCCGCTGCCGCGGATCTGTTAGGGTGATATCAGGGACACCCACCGAACGATGCCGGAGCGAGCTTCTCCGTCGCAACGAGGTGTTTTCCACCTTCTTCGCGACGGAGATTCCCCGTCTGGCCGCCGCTTGCCGGGAGATGTCGGACCGCTTCCTGGCCGGCGGGCGCCTGCTGGCCTTCGGGAGCGGCCCCGCCGCCACTGATGCCCAGCACGTTTCGGTGGAGTTCGTGCATCCGGTGATCGTGGGCAAGCGAGCCCTACCCGCCCTGGACTTGAGCCTGGATTCCGAGGCACGGGTGCCCGTAATCGCGCGCCTAGCCGATATGGTGGTCGGCTTCTCCTTCGCGGATCGCGACCCGACGGCCGAACGCACCCTCCGGAATGCGAGGGACCGGGGGGCGCTTACCTTCGCCCTTGCCGGCCCGGCGGCTGATTATCCATTTGCCCTGCCGGACCAGGATCCCTTCGTCTGCCAGGAGGTATTCGAGCTGCTGTACCACATGCTCTGGGAGACGGTCCATGTCTTCTTCGAGCATCGGGAGCAGGGTCACGAGGTTGGCGCCTCCGCCTTCCTCTACCCCTTCCTGGGCAATCGCGCGCAAGGACTGGAGCAGGTAGTGGCCGAGGTACAGGACTCCATGCGGCAAAAGGTGGCCGAGGTGAACCGGATGCGGGCGGCGGCCGCCGAAAGCGAGGTGGACGCCTTGGTGGCCCTGGCCACCGCGATTCGCGAGCGCCTTGCCCGCGGAGGGACCGTGATCACCTTCGGGAACGGGGGGTCGGCCACCGATGCCAATGACCTGGCCATTGATTGCGCGGCCCCACCGCTTGGATGGGCGCCAATCCCCGCCATTTCCCTGGCCGCCGAACCGGCCAACCTTACCGCCATCGCCAATGACATTGGCGCCGATGCCATCTTCAGCCGTCAACTGATTGCCCACGCCCACCCGGATGATGTCGCGGTGGCTATTTCCACCAGCGGCAACTCGACCAATATGGTGGACGCCCTGATCGAGGCGCGGCGACGGGGGCTGCTCACCGTGGGAATCGTGGGCTACGATGGGGGCAAGCTCGTACGGGAGCGGCTGGTGGACCACGCGGTGGTGGTCCGGTCCGACTATATACCACGGATTCAGGAGGT
>JANWHO010000259.1 GCA_025450375.1 Chloroflexota bacterium | reverse complement strand
GCGCCCTCGATCGCCAACGCGGTCTTCGACGCGATCGGCGTGCGGATCCGGCAACTGCCGATGCGCCCGGATCGGGTGAAGGCGGCCCTTGCCCAAACCTTGCAAGCGGCGGCGACCACCAAGAGCTAGGAGAAGCAGCCAGAGCAAAGGAGAGGATCACCGATGAACGACCCCCAGGTTTCCGCCGCTCCGTCCGCTGACCGCGCGTCGTTACAGTCGGTCGATCCTCGTGAGGCACGGCGCCGCGTCCGGCAGCGGCGCCTTATCCTCGTGTTGCCGCGATTCTCGTTCGTCGTGGTGGTCGCCGCTCTTGCCCTTGGGGCAAGCCTCCAGTTCTCTTCCAGCCACGGCGCCCAGGAATCGGCCACGATCTATACGGTGGATCAAGTCCAGGCCGGCCTGCACGCGAATCCCTCGGCCTGGACCGGCCAGAAGATTCGCGTGCATCGATCGCCCGTCACGCAAGGTGTTGCGGCGGAGGCTCAAGCGCCGGCCTATCCCAACGTTAGGGCGCGGTAGGCCAGCGGATACCCAAACGCGGCGGGGCCAACCACCTGGAGAGCGGTCGGAGTGGTCATGCGCGGGTCGGCCTGAAAGCCAAGCACCACGACGTGATGGCCTGCCCGCGCCTGATCCGCGGCGACCGGCTCACCCGTCTCGTCGTCGATCAGGCTGATCACGTCGGGAGTGACGGCCACCAGGACGGAATCGAGGTGAGCGGTAAGATATTCATTCTGAAAGTCCAGCCGCAGGGGACTCGTGAACCGGCCCACGTAGTCTTCTATAGTGACCACGCCGTGGAGCGGCCCGCGCGCCGAGCGGCGATTCACCGCCGTGACAAGTCCATGAAAAAGCACGCATCCGCCGAGGCCGCGGAGATCAAGCATCGGCAAATCCTGGCGATCCACCGCGCGCTGGACGGCCCGACCGAGCGCCCAGGCCCGGCTGTAGCTGCCCGGTATCATGGCCTGCCGCCGGGCCTGGCCGAAGGGAGCGGGGCGGGCCAGATAACTCATGCCGCCCATGGCGATCGTGATCGCGCGCCCGAGGCGCTCGGTGGGTTTCGGATCGCGGGCACCGGGGAGAATCGCGATATTTCCCTCGTCGTCGCAAAAGGCGCAGGGCACGGGATCCTCGGCATACATACTGAGGGTATCCATATAGAGATCGGGAAAGGCGCGTCCCATGGCATCCGCGTCCAGGACCGGGAGGCGCAGATGCGCGGCGGCGAGCAACGGGGTCATGCTGTTGAGACCCCCCAATTCATCACACATCAGCGCGCCGGCCCGCGCCCCCAGATGCGCCTCCAGGGCGCGGACCGCGTCGCTGGGCTCGGTTCCCCGCCCCAACCGCTCGCCGAACACCATTGGGGTACCAATCTGGGCCACCGCGACCACCAGAGGCGTGTCCTCTTGCGATTCCACGGGCACGATGGTGATCGGATCGGTATGACGAAGCGCTTCCAGGACCAGCAGCTTCCCCAGTTCGGCCGGCCCACCCCCGCCCGAACCGAGTACGCCGGCGCCCAGGGCGATGGCGTCCAGATCCGCCGGGGTGAGCACCCACGGTTGTCGCGGCAGATCCTCAGCGGTCATGGGCCGCCCCCACGCCAAGGGCGCCAAATGCCTTGACCCGGACACGGGTAACGTTGCCGGGCAAGTAGGTAAGCGGAGCGTCCTCGGCCCAGGCTACCCGCACCGAGGCAGGGTCCGCTCCCGCCGCCACGGCCTGGCCCACCGCCTCGGAGACCGCCAGCGCCAGGGTCTCCTGACGAGACACTCCTTCCAGCGAGACGATGCGATCGACCTCGCCCGAGACCGGGGCCATGGCGGCGCCCACCGCGTTGGCTACCGCGAATTGCTCGGGGATGACGGTGTGTCGCGGGGCCAGGGCGGCGTTGGCGAGCGGGGCGCTCCCTCCTATCACAATCAGAGGGATTCCGGTGGAAATGGCGCCGGCCCGCTGCACGGCCCGCCGCAATGGGAGCCCCAGGATCTCCAGGAGTTCCGGCGCCGCGGCGCGGAGATGCGCGGCTCGGTTCGGGTCGCCCAGGGCAATCAGGCCCGCCGCCACGGCGACATCGGTAAGGGTCACCGTATCGCCGCCGAACACCAGGGCCTGGTCACGGAGGCGTGACCCCACGGAGTCCGGCCCCACCCCCCAGGGCGGCCCGGTCACCACGCTGTCCCCTCCGATGGGCACCTTCACCAGGTCCGGCATGCGCGAGTTGGTACGCACCCCTCCCACTCTTGCCGCGGCAGTTGCCTCTCTGGGAAAACCGTCGACCAGGGCCCCGATTCGCATGGCGCCGCCCCCGGCATCAATCACCACCGCGTCACGCAGCCCGGTGAGAAACGCCGCGCCGCGGATGCTATTGGCGTGTCCGGAGGAGAAGGTGAGGACGGGGAATCGCTCCGCGTGCTCGCCGGTCATCAGGGTGCCGTCGTTCTGGGTCAGATAGAGCGGAGCGGCGATCCCCAGACGGCGCAGCATGGCACGCAAATCCGCCAGCACGCCGCGGGCGCCCGGACGGAGGCACGCGTTGATGATCGCGGCGTTCTCCCGTTCCAGCAGGCCGAGACGGCCGATCCGGTGCGAAAGGCTGATCGCTACCTCGGGGAGGGCCGCGCGCAAGATCTCGGCTGCCTCAAGCTCGGCGGCCCCCGAGACCGGGGAAAAGACCGCCGATACGGCCACCGACTGAATGTCATGGAGCTGGAGGTCCGCCGCGATCCGCCGCAGTTCATCGGGGCGAAGAGGGGAGAGCGTCCGGCCGTCGAAGTGATGCCCGCCATGGGCCAGATAACACCGGCAATCCGCGGCGGCGCGGGCCTCGGCGGGCCAGTCCGCCATGGGCGGTAAGCCCTCCGTGGCGGGCAGACCCAGGCGGATGCAGGCAGATGCGGCCAACTGGCGCTTCTCGAAGGCGTTGGCGAAATGCGTCGTCCCGATCAACACGGCTTCAATCGAGGCGGGCGCCACGCGCCCCTCGCGCGTCACCTGCTCGATGGCGGCGGCGATCCCAGCCGTCACGTCGGCCGTAGCGGGCAGTTTGGCGGCCATCACCACGCGCGCGCCGTCCATCACCACGGCGTCGGTACTGGTGTGGCCGACGTCCACCCCGATCCGCACCTGGCGGGGTTCGCTTGCCGGCGCGACCCTGGCCCCGATGTTGTGGCGATACTCGATGCGCCCTTCCGCCTCTAGACGGCGAATCGCCTCGCGCACCGGCACCTGGCTGATCCCGAGCTCCTCGGCTAGCGCGTCAATGACCAGGCGATGACCGGGCGGGTAGGCGCCATCAAGAATCCGGGCGCGAATCAAGCGATAGGCGCGTTCGTGCTTACTGACCTGATTATCCAGAGTGGTCACGTCTTCATCGTCCGTGTCTCCGCGATACTCCATCTGGTGTCGCTTCATCATATAGGATAGCTGGATCCGTCTTGGTTAGGGATTGGAGTTCTGCATTCCCACGCCTTGACACGCGGCGCCCGAATGGATTATCGTACGGCCTAAATCATATACGATTTATATGATTCTTCGTTTTGCCCGCCGGCGCGGGGCGTCCAGCGACGGCAAGAGTTATAAGGGGGCACCGCCGATGACTAGCCTGGACCAGTTACTTTCCTCCGTGGTTGCCGGCGACCTCTCGCGCCGCGATTTCATGGCGCGCGCCGCCGCGCTGGGAGTGGGCGCGGTTGCCCTCTCCCAAATGACCACCGCGCTGGACGCTCATGCCGAACGGGCCGCCGCCGGCCTCAATACTCTCACCCTCAACGCGGTGCAGGTGTTCGGTAATATCGATCCGGCGATTGGCAATGACTATACGCAGCAAATGGCTCAGATCAATTTTTATGATTCACTCCTGGCCGCCACCGCCGGTGCCGGGGTGAAGCCGCTCCTCGCCGATCACTTCACCGCCTCGCCCGATGCCAAGGTGTTCACCTTCGTGCTGAAGAAGGGGATCAAGTTCCACAGCGGGACCGAGCTGACCTCCGCCGACGTGGTCTACTCCATGCAACGCGCCCTGACCATCGCCTCCACCCCGTCCGCCGTTTGGCAGGGCGTGCTCAAGCCGGCCGGCGTCAAGGCGCTGGACCGCTACACGGTGCGCTTCACCCTCGAACCAGCCTTTGCCCCGTTCCCGAACACCCTCCCTGGGCTCTACATCCTCGATAAGACCCTGGTTACGTCGCACCACAAGAGCGGCAAATACGGGGTCAACGGCGACTATGGCACCGCGTTTCTGGCCAACAACGAGGCCGGATCGGGTCCCTACACGCTGGAAAGCGATGTCGAGGGCAGCGAGCTGAAGATGAAGAAGTTCCCTGGCTACTTCCGCGGCTGGCACGCCAACTCCATCGACGAGGTACGGGTGCTGATCGTCACCGCCGACGCCACGGTAATCTCGCTCGCCAAGACCGGCGTGCTGGACATGACCAGCCAATATCAGGGCATCCCCGCCTACACTACCCTGAAGAATCTTGGCTTCAGGCTGTTTACGGCGCCGACCGAAACGGTGTTCTATCTCAAAATGAACATGGCGCTTGCTCCTACCGACGACATTCATGTGCGCCGGGCCATCGCTCTGGCCTTCGACTACAACACCACCCGTAACCGGCTCTTACCCGGTGCCGCCGTCAACGGCCCCCTGGCGCCCATCTTCAAGGACGCCTACAATGGCAGCCTGCCCGCGATCCAGCAGAACCTTAGCGCCGCCAAGGCCGAGTTGGACAAGAGCAAGTACGCCGGGAAAGGCGCCATTCCAATCACCTTCAGTTATGTCTCCGGCTCCAGTTTCGAGGCGCAGATCGGACTGTTGTTCAACAGCGTGATGTCCAGCATTGGCTTCAAGGTGACCCTCAATCCCCTTCCCTGGAACCGGATCACCGAAATCGCCGCCAAGCCGGCCACGACGCCGAACGTGACCGAGGTGTTCTACGGCGTGACCTACCCCTCGCCCGATGCCATGTTCTTCGTGCAATATGATTCGAAGTCGGCCGGAACCTGGGCCTCCATGGAGTGGTTCAACGACTCCCAGGTGGACTCGCTGATCGCCCAGTCGCGGGTAACCGTGGACACCGCGAAACGGAACGCG
>JANWHO010000258.1 GCA_025450375.1 Chloroflexota bacterium | reverse complement strand
GGCGTATCCGGACCCACTTTACCTGGCCCGACGAGCAGCACTTCTATGGGCTGGGCGAGGGTGGGCGGCAGTTCGACCGACTGGGCGGCGCCCGCCAACTCTGGAACAGCCATTTTGGCCACGGCCCAGGCTCGGACATCGGCATACCGCTGTTGGTCTCGACGGCGGGCTATGGACTCTTTTTCGACAACCCCAGCGACGCGCGACTGATCGTTGGCCGTACGGAGGACCACGATCGGATCGTCTATGAGGCCGAGGACGGGCCGCTCGACTGGTATTTCCTCCAGGGCTCGGACCTCCGCGGCGTCCTCGCCGAGGTGGCCTCGTTGCTGGGCCGGGCGCCGTTGCCGCCCCGCTGGTCTCTTGGCTTTCTGCAATCCACCCGGCACTTCGAGGACACGGCGGAAGTGCGTGGGCTGGCGGCCAGGCTCCGCGAGCGGCGCATCCCCTGCGATGGACTGGTATTTCTCTCCACCTATGGCGACGCGATGGGGTGGAATCGCGGAGTGGGCCACCTGGAGTTTCAGCCCCAGTTGATGCCCCAACCGGCCGAGCTTATGGCGGAATTGCACGCGCGGGGCTTTCAGGTGATTATCCACGAATACCCCGTCCTGCACGAGGAATCGCCGCTCTTTACCGAGGCGCTGGAGCGCGGCTACCTCCTGGCCGAAGGCTACGAGCGGCGGACGCCCGCGGAGCGGCCCAGCACTGACTATCACCAGGGCCAGCGCTTTATCGACTTCTCCAACCCAGCCGCGCGTGCTTGGTGGTGGGCCGTGCATCGCCTTCTCGCCGATCTGGGGGTGGGCGGCTGGTGGCTGGACGGAGGGGAAGGGCCGCCGGCGGGCGCGGCGTTGCACGAGGGAGACGGACGGACCCTGCACAACCTCTACGATCGGTTGCGCCAACAGGGGTTCGCGGAAGGCGAGGATCGCGACTACCCGGACCGACGTCCGTTCCTGCTCTGCCGATCGGGCGCGGCGGGCATGCAACAGTATGGCGCTACCTGCTGGTCGGGCGACATTAACAATACCTTCGCCACCCTTGAAGCACAGATTCCCCTGGGGTTGAACACCGGGATGTCCGGAATTCCCTATTGGGGCACGGACATTGGCGGCTTCTTCCACCCTATGCCGGAGAGCGGCGAACTGTACGCGCGGTGGTTCCAGTTCGGCGCCTTCTGTCCCGGCTTCCGAGCCCACGGCTTCGTCTGGCGCGACCATCTGCCCTGGGCGCATGGCGAGGAGGTCGAGGCGATCTGCCGCCTCTACGCGGAGCTACGGTATCGTCTGCTTCCCTATACCTACACCCTTGCCTGGCAGGCCCATACCCAGGGCTTGCCCCTGATGCGCCCGCTTGTCCTCAACTATCCCGATGACCCGGCGGTGTGGGAACTGGGCAGTCAGTATCTCTGGGGAGATGACCTGCTGGTGGCCCCAGTAACCCGCCAGGGCGCCACTGCCTGGCCCGTCTACCTCCCGGCCGGCCCCTGGTACGACTACTGGACCCACCGGCGCCATGACGGCCCAGTGGGGGTGATGGTCGAGGCACCGCTCGATCGGCTGCCGCTGTTCGTCCGCGGCGGCGCTATCCTGCCGCTGGCTCCGGCGGCCCAGTTTGATGGCGAGCGACCGTGGGACGAGATCACCCTCCTTATCTCTCCCGCCGAATCGAGCCGTTTCGAGTTCTACGAGGACGACGGGCGGACCAACGGCTACCGGCGGGGCCGCTATGCGATCACCCCTATCACCTGCGCGAACGAAGGCGGTCGGGTTACGATACACATTGGCGCGAGCAGCGGAGATGGCGGCGTGATCCCGGCTACCCGCGTCTACACCCTCCAGGTACGATCGGACGCGCCGAGCAGCGTGCGAGTGGACGACATGCCGCTGCCCAGGCGGGAAGATGCCGCGGAGCCCGCGCCAAGCTACTGGCATGATGACGGCCACTTCACCTATGTGCGGCTCCACGGCTCCGTGGCCACGGTGAGTATCGAACTGTAGGAGGCGGGGTGATGGAACGACGACGGGCGGTGCTGGTGGGGGCCGGCGGCATGGGCCGTACCTGGGCCAGAAACCTGCTGGATTGCGAGCAGGTAGAGCTTGTGGGCTGGGTTGATATCCGCCCCGAGGCAGTGGCCGAGGCAAGCGCGGCCCTGGGCCTGCGGGATGTCTATGTGGGCCCCGCGCTGGGCGAGGCGTTGCGGGTGTGCCAGGCCGACTTCGTGGTGGATGTCTCGATCCCGGAGGCCCACCACGACATCACCCTGGAGGCGTTGGCGGCCGGGCTGCCGGTGTTGGGCGAGAAACCGATGGCCGATAGCCTGGAGCGGGCGCGGGCGATGGTCGCCGCCGCCGAACGGGCCGGCAAACTCTACATGGTGAGCCAGAGCCGGCGCTACAATCCCCAACTGGCGACCCTGCGCGATCTGATCGCCGCGCATCTGGGTCCGCTGGGCCTCCTCAATAGCGATTTCTATCTCGGCCCGCATTTCGGCGGCTTCCGCGAGGAGATGCCCAGCCCGCTGCTGCTCGATATGGCGATCCACACCTTCGACGCCGCCCGATATCTCTCGGGTGCGGATCCGGTGTCAGTTTATTGCGAGGAGTTCAACCCGCTCTGGACCTGGTACACGGGAGCGGCCTGCGCCACCGCTCTCTTCGAGATGAGCGAGGGGCTGCGCTATACGTACCGCGGGAGTTGGTGCGCCGAGGGGCGCCGAACCTCCTGGGATGCCGAGTGGCGCGCGGTGGGCGAACGCGGCACGGCGACCTGGGACGGCGAAGGCACGCCCGTGAGCGAGACGGTAATAGAGCACGAGGGGTTTTTCTCGCCCGTGGAGGAACGCCGGCGGACCGTTCCGACCTGGGAACATGTCGGCATCGCCGCCTCCTTGCGCGAGTTCCTGGTCGCCCTGGAGACCGGGGCCACGCCGATGGGCGAGTGCCACGACAACATCAAGAGTCTGGCCATGGTCTTCGCCGCCATCGAATCGGCCGCCACCGGGCGGCGGGTAGCGATCCGGATCTGATCCCTTGGGGCTGGACACGATATCGGCTCAGCCATGGTGGTACGGCTATCGCTCGTGCCGCGGCTCCCGCTCCGCCTCGGCCACCACCAGCACGTCGATCCCGCGCGCCTTGCGTAAAAGGTCGTGGGTGACCGATCCCTGTACCATTTCCGCCCAGCGCCCGCGGGTCGATTGGCCAATCACCAATTGGGTCACGCGGTTCGCGTGAGCGTAGGCAACCACCTCGTCGGCCGGCTTGCCGCGCAGCCGCACCACCTGGGCTCCCAACTCGTCGGCCAGTTGCAGATTGGCCCGCAGGTGGCGCTCATCCTCCACGGTCCGCGCCGCGCGGGCGCCGCGCACCGGCTCCACGTGCGCTACCACCAACTCTCCTTTGAGTGCCGAGGCAATCCGCCAGCCGCGGCGAATCAGCGCCTTGCCGATCGGCCGATGGTCCACCGCTACCATGATGCGGTCTGCCACGGCCACGGGCGCCCCCTGATCCCCCTGCTGCCCGTGCATCTGGCGATTGAGTTGCACCTCTACCTCCCTGGCCGTGGCGCGCAGGGCCAGGTCGCGCAGGGCGGTCAGGTTGCCCGCCGTGAAAAAGTTGTCCAGGGCCCGTCGTGCTTGATCGGGCGGATAGATGTTGCCATGCTTCATCCGCTGGATCAGCGCCTCGGGGGCCATGTCGATCAGCTCGACCTGCTCCGCCTCGTCCAACACCCAGTCGGGCACCGTCTCCCGCACCGACACCCCGGTCACCTGCTTGACGATATCGTTGAGGCTCTCAATGTGCTGGATATTGAGCGTGGAGATGACCGTAATCCCCGCCGCGAGGAGGTCTTGCACATCTTCGTACCGCTTCTCGTGTCGAGAGCCCGCGACGTTGGTATGGGCCAGCTCGTCCACCAGGGCCACCCGTGGGCGCCGGGCGATCACCGCCTCGGTGTCCATCTCGCGGACGATCACGCCGTTGTAGGGGATCGCGCGGGGTGGCACGACCTCCAGGTCAGCGATCTGCTCGGCGGTGCGTGGCCGGCCATGGGTCTCCACCAGGCCGATCACCACATCGGTGCCTCGTTCCTTGCGGCGGTGGCCCTCTTGCAGCATGGCGAAGGTCTTGCCCACGCCCGGTGCCGCGCCCAGGTAGATGCGCAGCCGCCCCTCGGTCGGCAGTTCCGCCGCCTTGATCCGCGCCAGCAACTCGTCCGGGTCCGGTCTCTGCAACGCTCGCATCATCCGCCCTCCCAGCCCCGCCTATTTCGCGCCTCATATCCGTGCCATCCGTGTTTCAGGGGCTAACCTTTCCCCTGATCCGGTCAAGCGCCAGATTGAGTTCCAGCACGTTGACGCGCGGCTCGCCCAGCACGCCGAGATCCCGGCTGCTGGTGTACTGTTTGACCAGCTTGCGTACCTGGTCCTGGCTGAGGCTACGTACTCTGGCCACGCGCGGCACCTGGAGGTCGGCATAGGCCGGGCTGATGTTGGGATCCAGACCGCTAGCCGATGTGGAGACCGCGTCGGCGGGGAGCACGAAGTTCGGGGGCAGCCCGTCCTCCTTACGAATGGCATTCGCCTGGGCGATCGTGTTCTTCACCAGGGTGGCGCTGGTCGGTCCAAGGTTGGTGCCGCCCGAGTTGCTGGCATCGTAGCCCGTTCCCGCCGCCGATAGCCGCGGATGGAAATATCGCGGCTTGGTGAAGTTCTGGCCGATCAGGCTGGAGCCCACTACTTGCCCATTGACCTTGATCAGCGAACCGTTGGCCTGGTCGTTGAAGAACACCTGAGATAGGCCGGTCATCGCGAACGGATAGATCACGCCTACCAAGAGGGTGAGTACGACCGTCATCAACACCCCGGTCCGGACCAGTTGGCCCAATGAGGTTTTCGTGGCCAGTAAGCTATCTCCCGGCGCTTCGGTTGGCGTCGTCACGGCGCGCATTGGCTTCCTCCTCTTATACGGTCAGGTGCAACGCAGTCAGGATAAGGTCGCACACTTTGATGCCGGGGAAAGGCAAAATGATCCCTCCCAGGCCATAGATCAGCAAGTTCCGCCGCAGGATCGCCGCGGCGCCCAGCGGGCGATATTTGACCCCGCGCAAGGCCAGCGGAATCAGGGCCACGATGATCAGGGCATTGAAGATCACTGCCGCCAGCACCGCCGAGTGCGGGGTGGACAGGCGCATGATGTTCAGGGACCCAAGCTGGGGAAACTGCCTGCTGAACATGGCCGGCAGGATGGCGAAATACTTGGCCACGTCGTTGGCGATACTGAACGTGGTGAGGGCGCCGCGGGTGATCAGCAGTTGCTTCCCGATCGCCACGATCTCGATCAACTTGGTGGGATCGCTGTCCAGATCCACCATATTGCCGGCTTCCTTGGCCGCCTGGGTGCCCGTGTTCATGGCCACGCCCACATCGGCCTGGGCCAGCGCCGGGGCGTCGTTGGTGCCGTCTCCGGTCATCGCCACCAGCTTACCTTCGGCCTGCTCCTTGCGGATCAGCCCGATCTTGTCCTCGGGCTTGCTTTCTGCCACGAAGTCGTCGACCCCAGCCTCCTTGGCGATGGTGGCGGCGGTCAACCGGTTGTCACCGGTGACCATTACGGTCCGGATCCCCATGCGGCGCAGTTCGTCGAAGCGCTCGCGCATCCCGGGTTTGACCGTATCCTTCAGGTAGATGACGCCCAGTACCTCGCTGTCGCGCGCCACGGCCAGCGGCGTACCGCCCTCCCCGGCGATGCGGTCGGCCACCGCGCGCAGGTCGGCGGGAGGGTTCGGCGTGGAGCGGAGGATGGAATCCACCGCGCCCTTCATGATCTGTTGCCCGTTCCGGCGCACCCCGCTCATGCGGGTCTGGGCCGTGAACGGCACCAGTTCCGCGCCATCCAGAAAGGCGCGATCTACCATGGCGCCGAGCCGTTCGGCCAGGGCGACAATGCTCTTCCCCTCGGGCGTTTCGTCGGCCAGACTGGAGCGCAGCGCCGCATCGATCAGCTCGCCCTGGCTATGCCCGCCCACCGGCACCAACTCGGCGGCCAGGCGGTTGCCGAAGGTGATCGTGCCGGTTTTGTCGAGCAGGAGCGTATCCACGTCACCGGCGGCCTCCACCGCCCGCCCGCTCATCGCCAGCACGTTGAACTGCACCAGGCGGTCCATGCCGGCGATCCCGATCGCGGACAGCAAGCCGCCGATCGTGGTAGGGATCAGGCAGACCAGCAGCGCCACCAGGGTGGTAACGGCTACCGCGCCGCCTGAATAGAGCGCGAATGGCTGTAGGGTATAGACCGCCAACAGGAAGATGATCGTCAGCGAGGCCAGCAGGATATTCAGCGCGATCTCGTTGGGGGTTTTCTGCCGGCTCGCCCCTTCCACCAGGGCGATCATTCGGTCGATGAACGTTTCGCCCGGATTGGCGGTGATCCGGATTTTTAGCCAGTCGCTGACGATGGTGGTACCGCCCGTAACCGAGGAGCGGATATCGGTGCCCGGCTCCTTGATCACCGGCGCGCTCTCACCGGTGATCGCCGCCTCGTTGACCGAGGCCACCCCTTCAAGCACCTCGCCGTCACCCGGGATGAGGTCGCCGGCCTCCACCAGCACCAGGTCGCCACGGCGCAATTCGGTGGCCGAGACCACCTGGACTTGGCCATTGGCTTGTAGACGCTTGGCCTGGGCGTCGGTGCGTGTCTTCCGCAGGGTATCGGCCTGCGCCTTGCCCCGCCCCTCGGCCATTGCCTCGGCGAAGTTGGCGAACAGCACGGTGAACCAGAGCCAGATGGCGATCAGCAAGGTGAAGCCACGGTCGCCGGAAAGACTGCTGTCAACCAGCGACCGCGCGAACTCCACCGTGGTGACCACGGCGCCGACCAGCACCACGAACATCACGGGGTTGCGCAACTGCACCCGTGGGTCAAGCTTGCGGAAGCTATCGCTCGCGGCGCGGCGCGTGATTGCCGGATCGAAGATAGAGAGCGAGCGGCTGGCGCGCCGCCGATCGCCGAGCGGGCCACGCGGCGCGGGTGCGGGCGCGGGCTGCTTCAATTGTGGGGCCGCGAGGGCCATATCGGCGTTCCTCCTTTAGAAGGTCTTATGGGCATTGAGCAGCAGTTGTTCGATGATCGGGCCAAGGGAGTAGACCGGGAAGTAGGTCAGCGCCGCCACGCTGATGATCACGAACACCAGCAAGATGCTGAAGGTCGGTCCGTCGGTGGGGAAGGTGCCCAGCGAGGCGGGCACCGTACGCTTACGGGCCATGGAGCCGGCAATGGCGATCAGGGGGGTGACGAACAGGAAGCGCCCGATCAGCATGGCGAAGCCGCCGCTCCAGTTGTACCAATTGGTGTTGCTGGTCAGGCCGGCGAAGGCCGAGCCGTTATTGCCGTTACTGGAGC
>JANWHO010000257.1 GCA_025450375.1 Chloroflexota bacterium | reverse complement strand
CCTCAAGGGCGTCGCTGGTCATCACCAGCCGTTCCGGCGTCACGATTTCGCGGAGACCCATTTACCCCACATATTGTGGCCATCCGGCGCCCGCATACTGTAGTGGCGGGCCCCGCCCGGGCGGAGATCGAGGTCGCGAACCTGCATGACGGCGCCTTTGGGCCCCCACCAGCGCGCCAGGCGATCACGCTCCGTCCACGCCTTGAAGGCAAGCTCACGCGGGGCGGCGATGACGCGGGTGACGACGAACTCCCACCGCGCCGCGCTCGTTCCCGTGTCGCTAGCGGCCATCGCTCTCCTTCTCCTCTTGCAATTCACGCAGGTAGTCGGCCAGCCGATCAAAGCTTTCTTCCCAGAACCGGCGGTAGTGCTCTACCCAGTCGGAGACATCCTTCAGCGGACCCGCCTCCAGCCGGCACGGCCGCCACTGCGCCTTCCGCCCCTGAGTGATCAGCCCGGCCCGCTGGAGCACCTTGAGGTGCTTCGAGACGCCGGGCAGACTGAGCGCGAAGGGCGCGGCCAACTCGTTGACCGTCGCCTCGCCCCGCGCCAGCCGGGCCAGGATCGCCCGGCGCGTCGGATCCGCCAGCGCCATGAACGTCATACTCAGAGGATCGGTCGTCACGTTGTATTCTACCTATCAGCTAATTAGCCTAACAGTAGAATACCAATCCGCCGGTCCGTGGTCAACCGGGTTTTCCGGAATACGTGAACCGAATGATTTTCTTAGCGAACTCTTAGGATCGGCTTATCTTTCGCACAGGGCAAGGATATACCCTGGTAGGAGGAGACGCGCGTTGGGTATCATTCGCGCCACTGGAGGTCGCCCATGTCGATCCGCCTCCGTCTAACCCTTCTCTATAGCGCCATTCTGGCCTTGACCCTGATGGCGCTGGGGGTCGGAATCTACGCGGCGATGTCCAATGTCGCGCTCGGCGCCGCCCACGACGCGGTGACCGCCGAGGTCAAGACGGTCGCCATCTCGCTCCAGCCGCACCTTGACCCAGAGTCATCGCCTGGAAGGCAGGGCCAGGGCAGGAATTCGGCCCCGAACTCCGGGAATCCGCACAGCGCCAATCAGGGTGGGGGCACCGCGTTCCCGGGCCCTACTCAGGGAGGGACATCGCTGCTCGGCGCGAGTCAGAATCTGGGCGGCTTCATCCCTCCGCCCGATGTGGCGGCGCAGAGCGCCATTCAGGTGCGGGCCCTCGACGGAACCGTTCTCTATCGATCCGCGGATCTCCAGGCGGCGAAGGTTACGCTGCCGTTAAGTACGGCGGCCCGGCAACAATTACGGCCAGGCGCCATCTCATTGACCACCGTGTCGGTGGGCACCCAACGTCTGTTGCTTGCCGGCACGGTGGTTGCCGCGAACGGCGCCCCCGCCGGTATCCTGCAAGTCGCCCGTTCGCTCCACGACGTGGATCACACGCTTACCACTCTGTGGCAGATCATGCTCGCGGGGGGTGGGGTGGCTACCCTCCTGACGTGCGGCGCCGGATGGTGGTTGGCCGGCACGGCAGTGCGCCCAATCGACCGCATCACTCACACGGCGCAGGAGATCGGGGCCACCCAGGATTTCGGCCGTCGGGTGGCCTACAAGGGGCCGCCCGATGAGGTGGGGCGTCTGGCCGCGACCTTCAACACGATGCTCGCGCGCTTGCAGGCTGCCTTCCAGACCCAGCGCCGCTTCGTGGCCGACGCCTCGCATGAACTGCGTACCCCGCTCACCAGCATCCGCGGCAACCTGGGGCTGCTGCAACGGCAGCCCCCGATCGCCGAGGCCGACCGGACCGCCGTACTTGCCGACTTGGTTTCCGAAAGCGAGCGTTTGAGCCGCCTGGTGGCCGATCTGCTCACCCTGGCGCGCTCCGATACGGGCCGGCCTCCGCGGCAGGAACCAGTCCCGCTCGGGCCGCTCGTGGCGGACGTGATTCGCCGGATCGCCGCGTCCCATCCCGACCGCCTGATCCACGAGGACGCGGACGTGCACGCGGTGGCCCTGGGAGACCCCGACGCGATTACCCAGGTGCTGTTCATCTTGCTCGACAACGCCCTCAAGTTCACTCCCCCCGACGGGACGGTCTCCGTGACGACCGGCGTAAGGGACGGCGTGGTGATCGCCGTGCACGATACCGGCCCAGGGATCGCGGCGGACGTCCTGCCCCATGTGTTTGAGCGTTTCTACCAGGGTGACGTTGCCCGTGCCGGCTCGGGAACCGGGCTGGGTCTCCCCATCGCCAAGGCCTTGGTGGAGGGACTCCGCGGCACGATCGAAGTCGAGAGCCGGGTAGGAGCGGGATCCACCTTCACCGTGACCCTCCCGCGCGCGGCTACGCCGGCACGGGAGTAGCGAGGGGCCGATCGTGGTCGATGTATGGGAGATCGGTCCATGCGGTACAACCAAATCTGATGCCGCGCACGCGCATCCTCGCCGCGGTCGCGGGTTATGACTTCGGCCCGCTTGGTACATCTTGAACGGAAATGGAGAGATTCATGGCCGCCATGGCAACCCTACGAGACATCTGCTTCGACTGCACGGATCAACACCGCGTGGCCCGATTTTGGGCCGAGGTTCTCGGGTATACCGTGCGGCCGCCCGATCCCGAGGATACAGTGGATAGTTCCGTGGCGCTCGACCCACCGGACGGTGGGTTCCGTATATGGTGCAATAGAGTGCCCGAGCCCAAGGTGGTAAAAAATCGCGTGCATATCGATATCAACCTGACCGACCAAGAGGGGATCCACCATCTGGAGCGTCTCGGCGCCCGCGTCTTGCGCGAAGTCCGCGATGAGGATGATGGTGCCCTCTGGTGGACCATCATGGGCGATCCGGAAGGCAACGAGTTCTGCGCCTTCCCCCCAAAGGGATAATCACGGTCCCGCCACCTATCATCGTGCGCCTGCCGCCGCGTTCCCGTCGGCCGTGGCCACGCTGACGACCCAGTCGGCGCCGTTGTAGTACAGCCACCATTGTTCTCTGAAGTAGGCGAGTCCCGTGCAGTAGACGACGTTTGGTACCGCGCCGAGTACCTCGTACTCACGATCGGGTGCGAGGAACGCGTGGTCGGAGCGATCGAGAAGGCGCATCGGATCGTTCGCGTCGTGCAGCGCCTGCCCCACGCTGTAGTACACCTGGGAGGTTTTGTGCCAGTGCGCCGCCGCCGGCGAGTCGGCATCCCCGGCATTGTAGAGATGCACGATGCCCTTCTCGGTCAGGACGGCCACGCCCCCCTCGACCAAGCCGCTGTCAAACCTCCCACTCCTGGGCGCCTGCACGACCTGGAGATCCCGAGTCGCTTCCAAGCGCCCGGCATCGACTCGCGCCTGCCAGTCCTGCCGTGGCCCCACGGTCCCCTCCGGCCAGGTCACCGGCGTCCAGTCGATCAGGTTCGCGGAGGTCGCCACGAACATATCGGACTCACCCCAGTACATCCAATACAGGCCATTGATCCGGGCCGCGGCCAAGCGCCCGTTCTCCAGCGTGGTAACCACGGCGCCGGCCTTACTCCACAGATCGCGCCAGCGACCGCTAGCGGCTTGCCCGAAGGCCAGCCCTCGCTTCGTCCAATGCACCAGATCCGTGCTGGTGGCAACGGCCAGGCGGGTGACGGTCTTGTTCCAGGCACTGTAGTAGAGATAATAGGTTCCGCCCGGGCCTTCCACGATGCGTGGGATCTCGCAGCCGCCCGGCCACTCCGCGCCCTGCATGAAGTCTTCGTCAGGGTAGAGAACCGGCTCGGCCCGGCAGGTGAAATGCAGGCCATCCTCGCTCTCCGCCAGACCCAAGCGCATCGTGCCCGGACTGCCGCGGAGGCCGGCATACCCACTCTCCGTGTCCTCGGCGTGATAGATGAGGCAGAGCTTACCATCCCTGACCACGGCGGCGGCCCCTACCACCGCGCGCGCCCGCCAGCGCACCGGCTTCTTCCGGATGGGGCAGGCGAACCGTGGGTCGAAACAGGCCCCCAAGATTGGATTGGCCGCATCCTGTTTCACGAACGGACCCAGCATCCAGTCCTCGTACACCGCGGGCTCAGACAGCGCTTGGTTCGAAATGTGCAACTCTCTCCTCCGGCGCGGCTTCGCGTGGCCGCTGGGGCATCATCCCAGATGGACCCGCTGATTGCCTTTTCACCAGCGTGACCGCCACGCGGGTGTTCCGCGGCGATAAGTTCGGCTCCGCGATACGCTCGATCAGATTGGCTACGCCCTGTCTGGCAATCAGTTGCCGATCAACGCGCACCGTGGTCAGTGGAGGGACCGTGCCGGCCGCCAGATAAATGTCGTCGTACCCGACCACCGAACACTCCTGGGGCACCGAGATGCCACGCTCCCGCAGTGCATTCAACGCGAACAGTGCCGCCGGATCGTTCCAGCAGAAGATCGAGGTTGGCGGCCGGGAAAGGTTCATCAGCGCCGCGAGAGCTGGGGCCAGTTCGGTCCGCGGAACGTACTGCTGGTCGTAGGGGATGCCGAACTCCGCCAAAGCCCGGCAGTAGCCACGCCATCGGTGGTCGGCATTGGGACCGTCGGCCCGATCAGAGTCCGGCGCCAGCATCGCCGGGGGCGGAGATCGATGACCCAGCTCGATCAGGTGGCGAGTCGCCAGATAGCCGCCATACTCGTCACTGCCCGAAATGCAATCGGTCGGGAGCGTCTCATCGAAATGGTCGAGCGAGACCCACGGCAAGTGGACTTGCTGGAGCAACGCATAGAACTCCGGGCTGAACGCCCCCACGGCGAGCAGCCCCTGCACCTGCCGGCGCTGAATCATGGGCGGCAGATCCTCAATACGCGAGGCACCAGCGGGCACGCGCGCGTGGGCCAGGCTCAAGCCGCGGATCGCGCATGCCTGCTCCACCTGGCGGAGGAGGTCCGAATAGAAGGGGTCGCTTTCGAGTGCCGTATTATGACGAAGCACAAAGCCAAGCATACTCACCGCCGGATGCTCGGCCTTACCTCGACGCCTGGGCTGATATCGCAGCTCGGCCGCCGCGGCCAGCACCTGGTCGCGGATGGCGGAGGATACCCACGGTTTGGCGGCAAACACATTCGAGGCCGTCGCGAGCGAAACTCCCGCGCGTTCCGCTACTTGCCGCAAACCGATCCGCCGCACGTCTCGCACTCTCCCCTTCACGATCAATTGTTCATGAACAATTACCCGATCCGAAGCTCATAATAGGCGGGTCGCCGCGGCATGTCAAGCGGTTCTCCTGAAGGATCTCCGGTTTTTCCTCTACTTGACAAACAGTATGGTTCGGCATAGCATGGGCAGCAATGAACGGGCGTGAACCGGAGCAGTACATTGTTCACCTAGGTTCATATACGTACGGCGGGGCCGTGATGCGTGGCGCGGCGGTCCAGCAGGGCGCGGGATGTTCACGCGGCAGCCGGCAGGCGCTCGCTCGGGGCGAACCGTTCACGGCAGGCATGGTTGCATGGCCCAAAATCCTTAAACCATGGGGTTGTACACTAGGAAGGGAGGATATGCCGGAGAAAACCACTCTGTCCGCGCATAGCCGCCGGCGCGCCGCGCTCCCGGCTTTGTCGTGCGTGAACGTAATCGCTTAGTTGGCGAGGGTATCATTATGAAGCCATTGCGCAGTCTCGTTTTGCGGATCCTGGCGTTGGCGAGCCTGATCGCCGTCCTGGCCGGCAGCGCCGTCACACAGCATGCAACGCATGCCGCCGGCTCCATCACGTTGACCTTCTGGGAATCGACCAATCCTCAGGAGCAGGCATTCACGAAGCCGGCCGTTCAGCAGTGGAATAAGCAGCATTCCGACATTCAGATCAAGCTGCAGGACATTCCAGCGGGCAACAGTACCGAGGAAGTGTACGCCGCCGCTATCGCCGCGCATAAGACGCCCGACATCACCAACAACCTGCTCCCCGCCGTGGTGCCGCAATACTCCTCCGAGGGCGGTCTGTACCAGATGGATAAGCTGCCCGACTTCATAAGCTACATGACGGCGCGCATGCCCAAGGGGACGCTCGATCAGTTCAAGTCGGGCGACGGGCACTACTACCAGATACCCTGGAAAGCGAACCCGGTCATGTTCATCTACCGGACCGACCTGTTCAAAAAGGCCGGCATCACTTCCTTCCCCCGTACCTATAGCCAGTTCCTTGCCGCGCTGCAGGCGCTCAAGAACAAGACCAATGTCAATCCGATCTTCCCGACCATCGACACGACGTGGTGGCAGCGGTTCTTCGACTTCTACCCGTTCTACCTGGCGCAATCCGGCGGCACCATGCTGCTGAACAGCAAGGCCAATGGGGCTATCTTCCAGGATCACGGCGCGGCGCAGGTCATGACCTTCTGGCGCCAGATCTTCGCCCAGCAACTGACGCCCAAGTCATCGGCCACGGCGGACAAATGGGCGGTCAACAAGGAAGCGATGTATCTGGCTGGTCCGTGGGGCCCCAACGGCGAGATCTACCAGCACAACGCGGGGAACATCCCCTGGGGCGTGGCGCCGATTCCGGTGCCGGATAGCATGGCGAAGTCCGCGCCTGCCTACCCCTACACCTATAGCGACCCCAAGAACATCACCATCTTCGCCTCGACCAAATACCCGCAACAAGCCTGGCAGTTCATCAAGTACTACAT
>JANWHO010000256.1 GCA_025450375.1 Chloroflexota bacterium | reverse complement strand
TGCGCCGTGGTCGGCATCCCCTTTGGCGGGGCCAAGGGCGGGGTGATCTGCACCCCCAACGAGTTTAGTGCCCGAGAACTGGAACGGATCACTCGCCGCTTCGCCAGCGAAATCTCCATTATCATAGGCCCACAAAAGGACATTCCCGCCCCCGATGTCAATACCAACGCCCAGATTATGGGCTGGTTGATGGATACGATCTCCATGCAAACCGGCTATTCGGTGCCGGCGGCCGTCACGGGGAAGCCGCTCAGTCTCGGAGGCTCGGAGGGGCGGAGCGAGGCGACCGGCCGTGGCGTGATGTTCGTGACCATGGAGGCCCTGCGTCACCTGGAGATCGTGCCCGAGGACGCGACGGTGGTCGTACAAGGCTATGGAAACGTAGGTTCCAATGCCGCGAAATGCCTGGCCGAAATGGGCTGTCGCATTGTTGGCCTGAGCGATATGTATGGCGGTATCCACAACCCGAAAGGGATCGACCTGGCGCTGGTCAACGCCCACATGGCCGAGACCCGCTCACTGCAAGGGGTGCCTGGGGTCGAGCGGCTGAGCAATGATGAACTTCTCACCTTGCCGTGTACGGTGTTGGTTCCCGCCGCGTTGGAGAATCAACTTACCGGAATGAACGCGGGCAACGTGCGGGCGCGGATCGTGGCCGAGGGGGCCAATGGACCCACCACCCCGGAGGCGGATCGGATCTTGCGGGAGAAGGGTGTCTTTCTGATCCCCGATATTCTGGCCAACGCGGGGGGCGTAACTGTCTCCTACTTTGAGTGGGTGCAGGGCCTGCAATCCTTCCTCTGGAAAGAGGCCGAGGTGAATGCCAAGCTGCGGGAAGTCATGGTGCGCAGCTTTCGCGAGGTGCTCACCAAGGCCACGGACATGCGGACGGACCTGAGGATGGGCGCCTACGTGCTGGCGGTCGCCAAGGTGGTGCAGGCCGTGGAGGCGCGGGGAATCTATCCCTAAAGAATCGCGGCACGAGCCGGCTGCACAGGCACGCTCCTAAAAAGCGGCCCCGCCCATGGACATGAGGCGCGCACGCGCCTTCTTGGAGTCTATCGTCCCGACTGGAGGCGGTGATATTCCTCGAACCAGTCGGTGAGGGTCGCCGCCAGCCTTTCTTGCTCCAGGAAGTTTTGGTGCTTGCGCGCGGCCTCCAGGGTGACGAGCAATCGGTAGAGGAAGGCGTCCGGACCTGGTAGGTTTCGAAGTAGATGGACACTGGAATCGGCGGTTTCGAGGATCAGCGTCCCGGCGTCCCAGAGGCGCCCTCCGATCAGTAGGCGCCGTACCGCGGTATCCCGCACCGACCCCAGGGAAATCTCCTGGCGCACCGTGCGTGAGAGTGGCGAGCACCGCAGTTCCAGCACCCGTAGGGAGGTAAGCGTATACAGGAGGTTGCTCCAGATAAAAAGGGACCAGCCGGACCAGGTCCCCACGATGACGACCGCCGCTGCCGCCGCCGCAAGCGCGAGGGCCGGATAGAATATCCAGATCGGAATCACGATCCCCCCCGCCAGCACAATGCCGGCAATGAGACGGCCCCACAAGCTGAAACGGTGCCGGCGAGTGGCCGCTAACACCACTTCCTGAGGCAGAAGGTTGAGTCGCCGCTGGACGCGGGCGGTAAGAACGGTGATCGGACTCACCTCCAGGGTGGGCGCGTCCTGTCCGGCGGTGCTCCCCTGGAGGATGCGCTCAAGGGCGGCGCCGATCGCCGTGTTACGATCGGATCCGCGAAGATGCTCGCCGCGGGCGGCCCGCGCGTGCGCGATCAGAATGCCCTGTACCTTCCGCGGCCGGGGGAGAGACTGAAAGATCAGCGAAGAACCCGGCCCCGTCAATTCGACGGTGAGATCGCCGAACTGGAAGAAGCGTCCCTGCGCTCCTTTCACCGCGCAGGTAATCTCGCCCACCTGATGCAACCGCACCTCTCGGTGCTCCTGCATCAAAACTCCGCGGATGACGATCGCCCGGCGCGTGGTCAGCACGAACCGCTCGGTCAGCCATGGCGCCAGATCGGCGACTACCCATTTGAGGAAAACGAGCCCGATCAGGGCGAAGTCACCCCACAAAAAGAGCGTTTCGTATTGGCTCAGATCCGCGCGCGGCAGCAGGTACTCCAGGGCCGCGTACAACGGTAACAGGGAGAGCAGGATCGCCAGGGGCAGGAGCGATCGCGCCAGCAGCCACCAATGGCGCCGAACCAACAGGAGGCGCCTCTCGTGCTCTCCCGACGATTGGCTGGGAGTCCGGGTCATACCGCGCTCATGGGAGGAGCGAGTCAACCGCGCCCATGCGTCACCCTACCGTACACCGTACCGACAAACACCACGATGAGAAAGGCACAGAGCAGAATCAGGGCGGTGGGCAGGGTGCTATAGATTTGCAGCAGCGGGCTGGGGGTGATACTGATCGGGGTTGGCCCCAGCGAGAGCGTGACCGAACTGCCGTTGGCATGGGTAAGGTGGGGCAGGGGTGAGAGCCAGGTCCAGCCGCCAGTGGCGGTATCCACGGATTTGCGCAGGAACGGATCGGCGTAGCGGACGACATTCGCAACCAGGAGAAAGCCGTTGAGAAAGCCCAGGCACAGGCCAGTCAGGCGCTGTTGACGGGATGGAACCTCGTCGCCGCCCAGAATCGCCCGCTTGACCGTCAACTGCACGATAAAGACGATGAAGAGAAAGAGCAGAGCCAGGAAGAGATCCCCATCCTCCTTGGGGTGGAAGGTGATCCCGCCGCGTCCAAGGAATTGCACGATGTTGGGGCCGGTAAGGGTCACCACGGTCATGGCGAAGAAGATGCCCCCGGTGGTCGCGGACACCCTCCTGGCCCCACGCACCCAGCCCAGCAGGCCGAATACGAGGATAATGGCCAGGGCAAAGTCGGTAAAGTTCAGGCTCATGTTCCACGCCAAAGATGACAACCACACCGCCCGTCCCCTCACGCCCGGAATGGAGGGCCCTGGGGTGGTAAAGGTCATTGTAGCATCGAGTCATGCCGGGAAAACCCGCGAGTGGGGATAAACCCTCCCATAGCCGGGCGTGGTGAATCCAAACGGTCACCGGCCAACCCGGGCATGCCGGAGGGGAGCCCGCAATTCGGACTAGCGACGCCAGAAACGGCCGCTCGGCGTCTTGTTCCGGGATTTTGCCGCGTCCGCGGGGCTATGTTGTTCGGCCAGGAAACGCGCGATCTCGAATACGTTCTGGCTAATCGGCGCGTCCTTGGCGCTCAGCACGAACGGAGTACCGCTGTTCGCCGCGTCGGTAGCGCGTTTGCCATCGCTCACCACCCTCCATTTGAGGGGCTGCTTGAGGAACGCTTCCAGTTCCTTGAGATGGCCCGGCGGCACGCTGTTCGAGCGCATCAGCACGGGGATAATCTTGGCCATATCATAATTGAGCAAGCGCGCCACCCTCAAGAACGAGTTGAGATTCTTCATGGCGGGGAGATCGGGTCCAATAGGGACCAGAATGAGGTCGGCGACCTCCAGCATGGCCAGTACCCGCTCGTCATAGCTAGGCCAGGTATCCACCAAAGTGAAACGAAACTCACTCTTCAGGATGCCCACGATGCGCTGGAGGTGTTCGCCCCGCACCCCATCACCCTCCTCGGGGCGGAGGGGAGCAAGAAGAACCTTGAGGCCGCTTGAATGCGTTACCATGGTGTCCTGAACCAGCTCGACATTCAATTGCTCGGGATCCCCGATTAATTGGAGGATTGAATGGGTGGGCTGCAATTCCAGGAAAATCTCTACGCTGCCAAAGCTGATATTCCCATCGACCAGGGCGGTAGGATGCCCCATTTGCTGCAAGGCGACCGCCAGGTTGACCGCCAGCGTGGAACAGCCCACTCCGCCCTTGGGGCTGAAAAGCACGATCACCTGGTTCTCATAGGGAGCGGCCCCAGCCATGTGCGCTCCCAGCTCGCGGATGGCTCCCGGACCGGGTGGTTGAACGAGGGGAACCGGTTGTATCATCCCGGGCGGTTCCGCCCGTACATCCTGAATGGCCTTGGTGAGCGTCCCCAGCTCAAAAGGGAAATGAAGCACCCTGCGGGCTCCGGCACTCATCGCTTGCGTCACCAAATCGGACGAATGGTGCGTAGCGTAGCCAATAATGATCGAGAGAGGATAGGCCGCTTGCACGCGCCGCGCATAGGCCAGCCGCTGGATCGCGTCCGAATCAAGTCCGACCAGCAGGAGATCGGGACCCGTCCATCCGGCGTGCGCGGTAAGGGCCCGATCCGGCGCCAGCATGCGCGTGTTAAAGTCAGGATTGCTGGAGAGAACGGACAGAATTTGACGCGACGCGGCTTGATTGCCTTCGATAACTACTACTTCCAATCGCCCAAGCTCTCCATTCATCGACCATTCCTTGTCCAGAAGCTACACTCCCATGCTACACCACGTTCGGTGGGCGCGCTACCGCCCCAGGCACATTGGGCGCGATTACCAGCCGCCGACCCGGAGCGAAACGGACCGATCGGACCGATCGGTCTGATCAACTGCCGGCGCCATGGGCCACGAAGGCGAGCGCGCCCGGTACGGCGGGCGGCGGGCTGACTTCCTGAAAATTGGCGCGGAGCCACGCCACATAGCCCGGATCGTCGTGCAGCTTCCGAGTCAGGAGAATGGCCCGTACACGGGGGTCGTGGGTGGCCTGGATCAAGAGGGGAAGAGACAGATAGCCCGCGTCGTAGCGCACGATGGATGTGTCGGTAAGGGCCGAGGGCACCAGGCGATCAGCCGCCACGGCAAGTTCCTGGTCGTCCACCACCACCAGGTCGTGTGGCCCGCTGTGCGCGTCGAGCCAGCCAGCCGCCCCTGCCGTGACCGGGTTTTGGTCGGCCACGAAGGCATGGCGGTCGTGGTCCACCAGTTCGGGGAGCCAGACCAGGTAGACCAGTCCGGCAATGAGCAGCAGGCCGCCGGCGGCTAAGCGACGTGGTGATAGTCTGCTCGGAGTCCGCGGCAAGGCAGCGGCCAGACCACCAAGCGCGGCCAGCGGAGCCAGTAAGACGGTGAGGTGGTGAATGAACAGGGGATGATAGTTGACCATGCTACCAACGGTAGCCAGAGTCCAGACCAGCGGCAGCAAGACAAGACGCCGCTTCCCCAGTTCCGCGACCGCCAGTCCCACCACCGCGACGGCGATCAGCCCGGGATCCCACCCGAGAAAGGCGCGGAACATCCCGCCATTCCCGGTGGCGGCAACCACCTGGGAGGCCCGCAGATGGAAACGGATCACCTGGTCGTACTGATCCGCCGGACTCAGAGTCAGGAACAGGATCAGAATGGGCACGGCGAAGGCAATCAGGGCCAGGAAAGCATCCGTGACGACTCGCCTCAGCCATGCCGAGTGGTCCTCCGGCGGCGGCGCCAGGATAAGGGCCAGGGCGATGGGGGCCGCGTCTCCGACCGCCAGAAGCTTCGAGAGGGTTGCACAAGCCAGCAGGACGGCGGAGAGGATCATCCATCGGCGGGTACCCAGCCGCGCGTAGCGGACGCTCGCCGCCACCGCCAGGCTGCCAAAACCGAGCATTGGCGCCTCGGCCTCGATTGCCCGCGCCGCGATCACGAAGCCAGGCGACAGGGCCAGAAGAGCCACTCCCAGGAGCGCGGCCCAGCGGCCGCCGATTTCCCAGCAGATCCAGGCCACCCCAGCCAGGGCCATCAGGGCACAGCCAAGAGTATAGACGTGTCCCGCCCCGGCACTGCCGCCCGCGACTTTGAGAACCAGGGCCAGCAGGGCCAAAAAGAGGGGTGGTTGCGAACTGAATACCTGTTGGAAGATCACCTGGCCGGTATCCAGGGCGCGGGCCGAGACCAGGTACACCCCTTCGTCATAGGGACTCCAGGAGATCCCGTGCCAGACCGCGTAGGTGGTATTCCGCACATGATCGAGCTGCCAGATGGAGAAGAGGACCGCGATTGCCGCCATCCCGAGCATCACCACCCGGTCGGCGGTCGAGACGCGCCCGGTCGCGGTTGCCGAGGAAACCGCTAGAGTCGGGTTAGCTCGCCGAGCGCGATTGAGTTGGGGAATCGCCGTCCTAGCCACGAGTGGTCACAATGCCGCCGTGGGCTCGACCAAGGGAGTCAGGGCATACCAATCGCGGCCCCATTCCACGTCTACCTTCACCGGGATCTCCAGGGGCATGGCCTGTTCCATGGTTTCCCGCACCAGGAACGCGGTTTGCCGTAGTTCGTCCTCCGGCACGCGGAAGAGCAGTTCGTCATGCACTTGTAGGATCATCTTGCCGCGGAGTCCGGCGGCGGGAAGGCGCTCGGCCAGGCGAATCATCGCCACCTTGATCATATCGGCGGCGGTCCCCTGGACCGGCATGTTGATCGCCTGGCGCAGCGCTTCCTCGCGGAGCGCGCGAACCGGCGACGCCACCTCTGGGAGGTAGCGGCGGCGGTTCAGCATGGTGGTGACGAATTGCTGCTTGATCGCGTTCGCTCGTGTCCGTTCCATGAAGGCATACAGCCCGCTGTACGTGGCGTTGTATTGTTCGATAAAGTCGCGCGCCTCTTGCTGGCTGACCCCCGCGCGGGGCGCGAGGCCGAAGGCGCTCTGTCCATAGATGATCCCGAAGTTCACCGTTTTCGCCAATCCACGCATGGTGGAGGTCACTTGATCCACCGGAACATTGAACACAAGCGCCGCCGTGGCGGCGTGGATATCGAGATCCTGGCGGAAGGCATCCAGTAGGCGCTCATCATGCGAAAGATGGGCCACGATCCTGAGCTCGATCTGCGAGTAGTCGGCCGCCAGTAATACCCAGCCGGGCTCGCGCACGATGAAGGCCCGGCGAACCTTTGCCCCCAACTCGGAGCGGACCGGAATATTCTGGAGATTGGGCTCCGAGGACGAGAGCCGCCCTGTGGCGGCCACCGTCTGATTGAAGCTTGTGTGTACCCGGCCCGTCCGCGGATTCACCAGGGCCGGCAATCCCTCGACATAGGTGGAACGCAGCTTGGTCAATTGGCGGTATTCGAGGACCAGATCCACGACCGGATCTTTGCCCCGGAGGCGATCCAGCACGTCAAAGTCGGTGGAGAAGCCGGTC
This sequence comes from Chloroflexota bacterium, assembly GCA_025450375.1. Next base: position 2,636 of record JANWHO010000256.1, on the reverse strand, counting down.
GCGGTCCTTTTCCCCGGCTGAAGGCCGCGTTCGCGGAAGAGCACCGCCTCCAATTGCTTGGGTGAATTGATATTGAAAGGATGACCCACCAGATCAAAGATCCTGGCCTCAATGGCGGCGAACGCGACTTGCAATTCACCGGACATGGTGGCGAGGAAGTCCACGTCCAGATCCACGCCCGCGCGCTCCATGTCGGCCAGTACGGGGACCAGCGGCATCTCCACCTGACTGAACAATTCCCATTGGCCGCGATCGCGCAGTTCCGGCTCCAGCACCCGGCGGAGGCGGAGGGTCATATCGGCATCGGCGGCGGCGTACGCGGCGGAGTCCAGGATGGGCGCCTCCGCCATCGTCCTCTGGTGCTTCCCGGTGCCGATCAACTCGCTGATCGGCGTCATATGCACGCCGAAGCGGGTCGCGGCCTGGTCCTTCAGCCCCAGGCCGCGAAGGGCTGGATTCAGGACGTAGGCGGCGATCATCGTATCAATGGTAATGCCGCGCATGTCGTAGCCGTGCTGGCGCAGCACCACCAGGTCGTATTTGATGTTATGGCCGATCTTCGGGGCGTCCGTCCGCTCCAGCCACGGCCTGAGGGCCTCGAGCACCTGCTCACGGGGAAGCTGGGTGCCCTCAAGATGACCAACCGGGATGTAGTAGCCGATCCCTGGGTCCGTCGAGAGAGCGATCCCCACCAGATCGGAGCTAATTGGGTTCTTCCCAGTGGTCTCCAGATCAATGGTCCACTCGCGTCCCTGATCCAGGCGGGAGACCAGTTCGCGGAGTGCGTCCTCGGTATCGATGACGTAGGCGATGGTCGGTGGTTCACCCACCTCCTCTTGGTCGTCGATCTTGTCCGTGGACGCCTCGCGTTTCTCTTCAACGGGCAGGGCGGCGAGCGACGCCCCGCCGACGGTGGCTCCGGTGAGCACCGTCTCCTCGGACACCGTCTCGGGACCAAGATCGAACAAGGTAGGGGCAGCAGGCGTGGACCGCGGCGGGGTGGTGAACTTCGGTGGGGCCACGACGCCGGCGCTTCCCGGCAGCGGGAGACGGTCGGTCAGGCTAAAAAACTCCAACTCAGTGAACAGGCGGAAGGCGGCGTCGCGGTCATAATGCCAGAGCTCTCCCCGCGCCAGATCCAGCTCAATCGGGACGTCGGTGACGATCGTAGCCAGATATTTGCTGGCCACCGCTTGTGCCTCCCGACCCTCCAGGAGCTTCCGGGTCCGCTCGGGCAGCGCGTCGAGGTGCTGGAAGACATCCTCGATGGTCGGGAACTGGGCCAGGAGCTTGGAGGCGGTTTTAGCCCCGATTCCGGGCACACCGGGGATATTATCCGAGGTGTCGCCCACCAATGCCTTGTAATCCGGAAGCTGGCTGGGGGTGAGCCCATACCGCGCCTCCACGGCATTGGCATCGTAGAGCGAGGTGGTAACCGGTCCGCGGCCGGGAGTCAGTACCCGGACATGTGGACCAATCAGCTGCAAGGTATCCAGATCGCCGCTCAGAATAACCGTTTCCACGGCCTGGGCCGCCGCCTGGCGGGCCAGGGTTCCCAGCACGTCGTCCGCCTCGAAACCGGGGGCTTCATAGATGGGGAAACCAAATACCTCCACCAACTCACGAACTCGGTTGACCTGCGCGATCAGCGCCTCGGCCATGGGGGGCCGGTGGGCCTTGTAGTCGACGTATGCCTCGTGGCGGAAGGTAGGGCTGGGCAGATCAAAGGCCACCGCGGCATGAGTGGGCGCCTCGGTTTGCAACACCTTGAGAAGAACCCCGGCGAACGCGAAAATCGCGTTGGTTGGCTCGCCTCGCGACGTGGTCATGGTCGCGTCGCTGGTAGCGTGGTATGCCCGATAGAGCAGCGCGTGCCCATCAATCAATAGGAGTTTCGCCATCAAGTCAGGCCCCTTCGCGGTTGCCGCGCACTCTCGGGCGGCTAGATCACATGATAGAGGATTGGGAGTGATTCTAGCGGAAGCGGTTGGTATATGGGGAACGCAAGGGCCAGGTGTGTGCCTGGTGTGGGCGGTCGCGTCTCCTCTGGAAACCCCGGCCTGAAGGCCGGGGCTTCAAAGTAGCACTCCTACTGATGGACGGCACTTGTGCCGCGCACGGCGGCGGCAAAAATCTCGAAGCCCTGATCGAGATCCGCTGGGCTGATGTTGAGGGCGGGAATGAAGCGCACCACATGGTCGTGCAGCCCGCAGGTGAGCAGGAGCAGGCCGTGGGCCAGGGCATGTTCGCGGACCGCCTCGGCGGCCTCTCCATTGGGCGAACCATCCGCGTGGACGAACTCGGCGGCGGTCATCAGCCCCAGTCCCCGTACCTCGCCGATCACGGGCTGGTCGGACTGCAATTGACGGAGGTGATCCCGCAGGCGCTCACCCATACGGGCGGCGTTTTCCACCATGCCCTCCTCGCGGAGTACGTCGATGGTGGCGATGGCGGCGGCGCAGGAGACCGGGTTGCCCCCGAATGTGCTGCCGTGAGCGCCAACGGACCATTTGTCCATGAGTTCACGGCGGCTGCTGATCGCGCTGAGGGGGAAGCCGCTGGCGATCGCCTTGGCCATCACCTGAATATCCGGCGTTACTCCGGAGTGCTGACCGCCCCACCATTTGCCGGTCCGC
>JANWHO010000255.1 GCA_025450375.1 Chloroflexota bacterium | reverse complement strand
CGCGGTGCTGATCAACATCTCCCGCGGGGCAATCGTGGACACCGACGCGCTGGTGGAGGCGCTCCGTAGTGGGCGTCTGGCGGGGGCCGGGCTGGACGTGGTAACCCCAGCGCCGTTGCCGCCCGAGCATCCGCTCTGGTCGATGCCCAATGTCTGGATCACCTCGCATTCCGGCGCCTTCTCGCTGGAAGCCCGGGAGCAGGTACTCTCCACCGTCTTCGAGGACGTGCTGCGGGTGCGCAACGGTCGCCCGCCCCTCAACCCGGTCCCCGAGTTGCGGGAGGAGGCGGGTTGACCGACGCACTGAAGATAGCCGATGGATCCCGCGCTTTTAAGGCTAATCGTTACCCACATTTTCTCTCCCGTGGGAGAGTTGCGGTTCGCGGCCCGGTTGAAGCGTCCTGAAGCACGGAAACACTGCAGTGTTTCTGTGCTTCAGGAGAAGTGCGAAGTTGATATGTGGGTAAGGATCAGAGGAGTTCCCACCTGTGGCGCGATCACGGTACCTCGCCCACCCAGGCGGGCATAGGTGTCCGCCAGCAGGGCCGGATCGCGAGTGGCCGCGTCTCCCATGTTCGCCCACAGCAGATGGTGCATGGGGATCACCGTACCGGCCTCAATGTGCCAGGCCAGCAGGGCCGCCTCATGGGGGTTCATGTTGCCGCCCGTCCCGTTGATACAAACCATCATCACATCGGGCGGCTCCGTTCGCAGGCCGCGCAATCGCCCATCGTACTCGGTGTCTCCCGTGTGGTAGATCCGCACCCCCGCCATGGTGATGATCACGCCCATCGCGTCGGGCACTTCCCAGCCCGGGATGCCGGATTCGTGGCGGGCCGGCACATGCGCGATGCCCACGCCTTCAATGGTCAGTGACTCGCCCGCGGAAAGCGGCTGAACGCGGTCCCGCGCGACGCCCCAGCCCAGGGCACGGGACATCGCGGTGGGCGGCATCACGAATCGACAGCGGGGGCTGTGGCGGGCAATCAGGGGAATCGTGCCGGGGTCGAGATGATCCTCGTGCCAATGGGTGACGATCAGGACATCAGGCCGCGCCTGATCGGGCGCGATGGGTGTTGGAAAGGCGCGACCCTGGCCGAAAATGGCCTGAACGCTGTCGGAGAGGTAGGGATCGATATACACCTGGGTTCCGCTGGAACTCTTGAGCACGAAGCCCGAGCCACCGAGCCACCAACACACGACCTGACCCGCCGGCACGGGATACGCCGCGATGCGGGTCGCCAGATCATCCGTGTCGTCCATTCACCGCTCCCTCCGTACTGAGTGTATGCTACCGACAGTGTAAGCTCACTCGACTCGGATCTGTAGAGCTGACCAACCACTGAGATGTCGATCGTAGTCGCGCGGCGCCGGGCGAGGATCATCACTATGAACGCGATCGCCGGCGGCCGCGCCTTTATGCTAAAATGGACATAATGGGCTCGAAAAGGGACAGCCGCTCGTGAAGCCGGTACGATGGATCGGATCCTCGCGGGACGACTTGCGGGCGCTTCCCAATGAGGTGAGAGTTGCCTTTGGCTTCGCATTGTACCAGGTTCAGGAGGGCAAACATCCAAGTACCGTCAAGCCGCTACATGGCTTTGGCGCGGGCGTGCTTGAGATAGTTGATGATTTCGACGGTGACACCTACCGGGCTGTGTACGCCGTACGGTTTCCGTCGGCCGTGTACGTCCTGCATGTCTTCCAGAAGAAGTCGAGTCAGGGCAGCAAGACTGCGCGGCGCGACACGGACCTTATTCGGGCTAGACTCGCCCGTGCCGCCGCGATGGAAGCCGCGCATCCGCGCATGACAGAGGAGAGCACAACATGAATGACGAACGGATAGCAGTCCATGAGGGAACGGGCAACATCTTCGCGGATCTGTGCCTGCCGGACGCGGATGAGCTGCTGGTGAAGGCGGCTACGGCAAGTCGGCTCATCGACCTCATCCACGGCCTGGACATGACCCAGGCACAGGTAGCTGAGGTGCTGGGCATTGACCAGCCAAAGGTGTCCGCCTTACTGCGGGGCCGCTTGCATGGGTTTTCTCTGGAGCGGCTGCTCCACTTCTTGCTGGCCCTGGATCAAGACGTGGAGATCATCGTGCGTCCCAAGGTGAAGGATCATTCGCACCTGAACGTGATCCTCGGCGAACCTCGCTAAACGCGCATCCTTACCGGCGGGAGCCGATCCTTTCCTATTCGATTCATTGGCCGGCGCTCTAGCCGGGCCACGCTGAGACAGAGAACGCCGGCCAGGAGTGAAAGGCCGGCCATTGTGTCAAGGATGGGAAGGATACCGAAGCGAGCCCCCGCCGTAGAGGCGATAGGGTACACCAGCCAGATAGTTGAAGCTGTGTGCGCGAACAGCAAGGGGAGCAGCAAGATAGCGCGCAGCAGGTCAGCGGTCACCAGCATGTGCTGCCTATTCCTTCGGTCCGCCAAGACACCGGCAAAAGCCCCAGTAGGAGGCGCGGAATCGACTCAATGATGAACATCATGCCCGTCGCGCTGATTGAGCCTGTTTCCAGATAAATCGCGAAGGGGAGCGCGACAAAGAGCACTTCATCGCCAAGCGAGGAGATCAGATCGGCACACCAAAACAAGGTGAGGTTGCGCTGCCATAAGATCTTCAATATGGATACTTATTCCTTGTGGTCACTCGGAACTGCTTGAGCGTAGGTGGTCGTCTTGCATCATACACGCTAGTGGCCTAGAATTGGACAAGGAAAAGCATGCTACTAGCATGTCTTTGTGTTTGACGCAGTAAGGCAGGGACATGGGTGAACCTACAGGAGGCAATGGCACAGGTACTGCGCGGCGAGCGCCGCGAGCGCGGGTTCACCCTGAAAGACCTCGCGGTGGCGGCTGGTCTTAGCGTGGCATACCTTGGAGAGATCGAGCGCGGCAAGAAATATCCTTCGGTCTCCGTGCTCGAACAGCTTGCTGGCGCGCTCGCCTTGGAGGTGCCGGATCTGCTGGAGTTGGTAGCGGACGAGATGCGCGGATCACAGCCTGCGGAGATCACGCATGCCGTGGGATTCGCATTGCCTAATCAAGCGATTAACGCGCCGCGGGTCCGTGTGCGACGCCTCCTCCAGCAACTCGAGCCTTCCGAAGCGACTACGATGGCAGAGTTAGGATCATTTTTCCTCGCTCGTCGCGGCGGGCAGCCGGCACCGACCGATGCCGCGCCAGAGTCCCAGACTTAATGCACTAGACTCCCAGGCCCCTACCAGGCCAGGTGATACACGGCCAATCAACTGATCCCCCACGCGAAGCGCGACAACACCTCGGGGCCGTCCGCCGTGACCAGCACCATTTTCTCGACGCGAGAACCTGTCGTCCCGCCGGGTCCGGCATAGGCCCCAGGTTCGACGGCGAAGACCATGCCCGCCTCGATCGGGGTCTGGTCGTACTCCACCAGGCGCGGCGCCTCGTTGACCGCCGCGCCGATCCCGTGGCCGGTGTAGTGTGCGACCGGCAAGCCATGGCGCGCGAACGCCTCCCTCGCCGCGTCGGCGGCGTCACAGGCGCGTTTGCCGGGCCGCAGCATCGTTACCGCGGCCTCCCAGGCATCCCGCGCGGCGTGGAAGTAGCGCCGTTGATCGGGAGACGGCTCCCCAACCGCCAGGGTGTTGCAACAATCGGCATAGTAGCCGTCCACGCACGGGCTGATATCGCAAATGATCGTATCACCCGGCCCAAGCACGCGGTCCACCGGGCCGCCCGGGTAGTCCACGACCGAGGTCCGCGGCCCGGATATCAGCTCGCCGCTGATCGGGGTCGCGGCGCCGGCCGCCGCCTCTAGGGCGCCGCTGAGCGCGTTCCATAGCGTGAGTTCGTTGACCCCTGGTCGGGAGTGCGAGAGCAGCGCTTCCTGGGCCGCGTCGGCTGCCGCCGCCGCCCGGCGCAACAGGGCGATCTCCCGCGGTGTCTTGATCATGCGCGCCCGGCGGATCGCGGCGGTGGCATCGTGGATGAGGATTTTCGGGTACCGCTCGGCCAGGAACGTGAGGGCCACCGACGGGAGGGTGCGTGGCTCGATCCCAAGCGTTGCCCCGTGTCCCGAGGGCAGCACGGCATCAAGCAGGCTTGTTAGCCCGGCCAGGAACTCCTTCTGGCCATCCATCGGCTCGAAATGGCCGAACGACTGGTAGACGATCAGCGAGCCCGTTCCCTGCCGGCGGGAGGCGGCCCCAGCCTCGGAGCCGGAGACGAGCAACGCGCCCGCCCGGTCACTGACCGCTGCCAGGTTTGGTCCGGCGGCAAAGGCGGCGCCGGCACCGATGGGGGGCGGCACGCTAAAGCCAGAGACATAGCGGATACTCGCCGGTTCCGACAGCAACACGGCGTCCATGTTATCGGCGGCCAGCGCCTCGCGGAGGCGGATCACTTCCCCGCCCAGGGGCGGCGGCGGTTCCATGGCGTTTCTCCTTCTTCCGGCGGTGTGTCGCGGCGTTTTCAGCCAGGTGGTTGTCAACAGTATACTAAGCTCCAGGATGGTTCGGCTACTTGAGGAGATCGATGCCAGTGCGAGCGCACCTCAACCAATCGTGCTTTCCTGGTCTCTCGGTACGAGAGTTCCTGGAGGTGGCGGCGGTGGCTGGATGTGACGGCGTGGACCTCAATGTGCTTATGCGGAGCGAGAAGCCGTCGGATTTGGCGGCGGCCGTCCGGGCGACCGGTATGCACGTGTCGGCGATCCATGCCATGATGGACTGGGCATTGCCCGACGACCCCGATCCTCGGGCCCAGGTGGACCGCTTATTGGAGGCCGCGCTCGCGGCGAAAGCATCCCTGATCATCTGCGTGGCGCCCCTCCGCCTGGGTGCCTTCCCTCCGGAACTGGACATAAGCGCGCTGGCGAGCGAACGGCTCGGCGAACTGGCGTCGATCGCTCGTCCCCTGGGCATCCATCTGGCGCTGGAGCAAGTCGGCCGATCCTCGTCCCGGCCGGGCGCGGTCAGCGGCATCCGCTCCTTACAAGCGGCGCTGACCATCGCCGAGCGGGCGGGTGACGACGTGCTTCTTGCCGTGGACAGCTACAACCTGGCCACGGCGGGCGAGCCCTTTGATCGCCTGCGATCCGTGCCTCCGGGCCGGATCGGGATCGCCCACCTTGCCGATCTAGAACCGCTGGGTGGTGGCCGCGCTCTGGCGGGCCAGGGGACACTGGATCTGGCCGGGTTTGCGCGAGCCCTGCTTGCGGTTGGCTATTCCGGCCCCCTTTCCCTGGAAATCTTCCCCTCCGCTCCCTGGCCGGACCCGCTTGCCTTCGCGCGCGAGGCGCTGGCGGCGGTGCGCTCGTGCATCGCGCGGGGGAGCATGGACTCGGGGAGGCTCGGCTCGTTCACGGCTGGGTAATGGCGCAAGCGGTAGCCTGAGTGATACGTGAAGGCGCTGGGAAGGTTCCAGCAAAGGAGAAGGTTGTGCGAATAAGCAAGATCGAGACAGTGCGGCTGCCCGAGCACCCGCACACGCTCTGGGTCCAGATCCATACAGCGGACGGGCTGGTTGGCCTGGGTGAAACCTACTACCTGCCCGGAGCGGTGGAGGCGGTGATCCACGATTTCGCGGCCCCCATGCTCCTGGGCCAGTCGGCCTTCGATCGCGAGCGCCATTGGCAGAACCTCTTCTCCCACGCCAACTTTTTCGGCTACGCGGGGGCGGAGATGCGGGCCATCTCCGCCCTGGATATCGCCCTCTGGGATCTCCTGGGCCAATCGGCCGGCCAACCGATCTATACGCTGATCGGCGGCCAGTACCGCGAGTCGATCCGCATCTATAATACGTGTGTCAATACGCCGCTCTACGCGGATCAGGACGGCTTCCTCGAGCGGCCGGGCGAACTGGCGGAGTCGTTGCTGGCGGCTGGGATACGACAGATGAAGATCTGGCCCTGGGACCGCTTCGCGCCCCAGATGCGAACCACCCAGGCTGCCGGGCCGGCCGGTTGGTCGGCGGTCGGACCCGCCGGGCACGATCTTTCGGGGCCCGATCTCAAGCAGGGCTTGTGGTCGGTGCAAGAGATTCGTCGCGCGGTCGGCGACCGGATGGAAATCGCTATCGAAGGACATTCCCGCTGGGACCTTAATATGGCCCTGCGGATCGCGCGTGCCCTGGAACCCTATGACGTGATCTGGATGGAGGACATTATTCAGCCCGATAGCGTGGAGGATCTGGCGCGGCTGGTGGGCGAGACTCGGGTGCCTCAATGCGTGAGCGAGCGCCTCTTTACGAAGTACGCCTTCCGTGAGGTGCTGGAGCGGAAGGCGGCCCATATCGTGATGCCGGATCTGATCTGGACCGGCGGCATTACCGAGGCGATCAAGATAGCGACCCTGGCCGACAGTTACCACCTGGCCATCGCGCCGCACGACTGTACCGGCCCGGTGAACGTCTTCGCCTGTCTGCATCTGTGCCTGGCCTTGCCCAATGCCATGGTGATGGAAACGGTCCGCGGCTTTTACGAGGGCTATTATCGCGATATCCTCACCACGCCCCTGACGATCCGGGACGGCCAGGCGTTCCTGGATGGTTCGCCGGGTCTTGGCGCCCGACTCCGGCCCGAACTCCTGGCCCGTCCGGATGTCCATGTACGTAGTTCCATACAGCCCTGAGAGATCGAGTGCGTTCAGAGAAAAAGGCGCCGCCTGACATGGAACGAGCATGACCTTTCCCGCGACCCTCGCGGATCCCGAGTCCGGCATCGGCGGCCTGATCGCGTTTCTACGGCGCCGCCGTGAGAAGACACTGGTGCTCTTCGCGCAGGATCTCGCCCACTGGTATGCGGGCGAGATCGCGGCCGTCGCGAATCTGGCGGCCACCGCTAACGGCTATCGCCTGGTCAGTCTCGACTTCCGGCGCTCCGCCGAACGGGAGCGCCAGTTGCTGGAGGCAACCCTGGCGGCAGGGGTAGCCGGCGCGGTGTTTCTTTGGGACCATACCGCCTGCAATCTCGATCTCTACACGGAACTGGCCGAGAGGCTGCCCTGCGTGCAGGTGGTCGATCCCAAGCCGATCGCCGGCCTCGATTACGTGGGGACCGATGAATACAGCGGCGGGCAGTTGGCCATGCGTCACCTGATCAATCTGGGCTACCGGCAGGTGGGACACGTCACCCTCGATGCCCCGATGCGGTGCTTAGTCGAGCGGCGGCAAGCCTACGCCGAGGCGCTGGCTCACGCCGAGTTGCCGATGCGCGACGACTGGGTGCTGGTGCTGCCCTATGGCCTCACCGACCCCGATCGGCTCCGTCGCCTGCCTCTGATCCGGCAGTTCCTCACCCAGGAGGCGCGGCCACAAGCCCTCTTTGTCTGCGCGGACTGGGTGGCGAGCGAGCTGATCGATTGCGCGCACGAGCTTGGCCTGAGCGTGCCGGAGGACTTTGCCGTGGTCGGCTACGATAACGCCTTACCCTATTGCCTGACCGGCGTCCCCCTGACCACGGTGCGAACCGATCTCCAGCAAATTGGCCGCCTGGCGGTTGAACGCCTGCTCGTGCGGATGCGCGACGGGGCGCGGATTGCTCCGGCGCGCCTGCTCATCCCTCCGATCCTGGTCGTGCGCGAATCGTCCGCGCGCACCACGGGCACGACTGAACGCTGGGCCACCGTCGTCCGGCACCTGCAAGAGAACTTCCGCCGCGACATCTCGGTGCGGGAGGTGGCCAGTACGGTCGGCCTTGACCCGCAGTATTTCTCGCACCAATTCTCCCGGGTGTTTGGCCGCCGCTTTACCGATTATCTCAATGAATTGCGCTTGCAGTACGCGGCCCAATTGCTCGCCACGACCGACCACACGATTCAGCACGTGGCGAATGACGCGGGCTTCGGCAGTGAGAACCATTTCTATGCCCTGTTCAAGCGCACGTACCACCTCTCTCCCCATGCCTTCCGCAAGCAACATCCCGCTCCATAGGCCGGGGAATTCCAAGCTTTCGTGCAGTGCCGACAAACTTTTCCGCATTGTCACGCCGCCATCGCGGTGCTAACGTACCGCACAGAGCCGGCCGCGCCGACTTGGTCGGAGGCAGTTGGCAGACCGCGAAACACGAAAGAGGATCATTCATGCACGATGAGTTGGCTGGAAGAACCGTCCTGGTGACCGGGGGGACGGGTGATCTCGGCAGCGCCACGGCCAACCTGCTTGCCGCGCATGGCGCCACGGTTGCCGTGGCCGACCTCCGCCCGCCGTCCGAGACCGCCGTGGCTCTCCTGCGGACCAGCGCCGGAGAGCCGCTCCCTTACTTCCCGGTCGACGTCCGGTGTCGTACCTCGGTCGAGCAGTTGTATACGGATCTCGATCTGGCCGGTCTGGCGCCGGACATCGTGATCTGCAACGCGGGATTCGTCCACAACGCGGCCTTCCTAGATGTCACCGACGGAGACTGGGAGCAGACGCTCGCCGTCAATCTTACCGGCTGCTTCCTGGTTGGCCAGGTTGCCGCCCGCCGCATGGTGGCGGCCGGGGTCCGCGGGCGAATCCTCTTGACCAGTAGCTGGGTCCAGGACATTCCCTGGACCGAAGGCACGTCCTATTGCACCTCGAAATCGGGCTTGAAGATGCTCGCGCGCTGCATGGCTCGCGACCTTGCCCCGCACGGGATTATCGTCAATACTATCGCCCCAGGGATCGTCAACGCCGGCCTATCACGTCAGGTCATGGACGAGGATCCGCTGTTTCGCGAGCGGGCCTTGCGCGCTATCCCTTTACGGGAATTGCAAAGTGCCAAGCAGGTCGCCCAGGCGATGCTGTGGTCGTGTCTACCGGCCTCCGACTACATGACGGGGGCGACCCTCCTGATCGATGGCGGGTGCAGCCTGTATGCCTTTGATTCGAGTGGGAGTTGACGGTGCGACCCCAGGCGCGGGTTGCTCCCGCGCGCCGACCGCCGCTCCGTACGCTGGTCTTGGCGCTGCTCGCCGGAGGGGAGTCAGGGGTTCTGATCGCCCTTGTCCTCTTGGTAGTGGTCTTTTCCCTCCTGAATCATGGCTTCTACTCGACGGTCAATGTCCGCGCCATGCTTGACGCGGTCGCCTTCATCGGGATCATTGGGGTTGGCCAGACGATTCTCCTCGTCACGGGCGAGTTCGATCTTTCCGTGGGCTCGGTCGCCGGGCTGTGCTCGGTTATCGCGGGCTGGCTCATGACCTCCGGTCATCTGCCGGTGCTGCTTGCCGTGCTCCTCGGCCTCGGGGCCGGGGCGCTGGTCGGCCTGGTCAATGGCGTGGTGGTGGTGCGCTTCGGCATTCCAGCCTTCATCGCCACCCTGGGCATGTTGTTCGTGGGGCAGGGGCTGACCCAGGTTATCACCAATGGCTATCCGATCTATCCCTTGCCGGACGTGGTGGGAAACTTCGGTCAGGCAACCGGACCGTTCGGCATTGAATGGGCCTGCTTTATTCTCCTTGCCTTGCTGATTGTCGGTGACCAAGCGATGCGGAGGACCACGATTGGGCGGAATGCCTACGCCACGGGCGGCAACAAAGAGGTAGCCCGACTGGTGGGGATCAACACCGACCGCTACAAGATCGTCTGCTTCATGCTGGTGAGCACGCTGGCGGCGGTGGCCGGGATGCTGGTCATGGGCAGTCTCGCCAGCGCGACCACGGACATCGGTACCGGCTGGGAATTGACGGTGATCGCGGGCGTGGTGGTTGGCGGAGTCAGCCTCTTTGGCGGCGTGGGCTCCGTGCTGGGCGGCGCCCTGGGAATGCTCCTCCTGCAGGTCGTGCAGAGCGGGTTGGTGGTGGTCGGGGTCAGCGCGAATTGGCAGCAAGTTTCAGTCGGGGCCATCATGGTGCTCGCCGTGGGTCTCGACGTTGTCCGGCGCAAGCTGTCTGTCAGGCAGGTTCATAGCGTGGAGGATATGGCGGCTTTGCTTACCGACCTGGAGGTCGCCGCGGAAAGGAGGAATATTCGCGGGCGCAGTGGGATCACCGACGAGGCCCAGATGACTGCTGGGGCGGAACATACATCATCTCTGGGAAAGGAATAACCATGATCATCAAAGAATCCATCGGGCCAAGGACGCGGATGGTGGGAGCGGCCTTTATCCTTTGTAGTTTGCTCGCGGCCGGCAATGGCGGTACCACCATGGCGGCGACTCGCCAACTTGGCGCGCCCGCCGCCAAGACCCTGAATTTCCTCTGGGTCCAGCCTTTGCGTAACCATCCAGTCCATCGGTTGATGCAAGCCGGCTTCCTCAATGAGTGTAAAAAGCTGGGCGTGCAGTGCGACATCGTGGGGAATCCCAGCGCCACCATTTACGATGTGCCCGCCAGCGTGGCCCTGGCGAGCGCGGCGCTGGCCAGCAAGCACTACAGCTGTGTCGCCGTCTATGATCCGGTTCCCTCGATCAATCCCTTCATCGCGAAACTCGGCAAGGCGGGTTATCCGGTCGCTACCTGGCACGTGATGCCGAAGCAGGGGTCGGTGCCGGGACTCGACGCGGCCACGGCGGAGAATATCGCGCAGGTTGGGGACGCGGCCGCCATGGCCATGGGTAAAAAAATGGGCGGCAAGGGGACGATCGCGGTGACCCAGGGGAGCTACAACGCCACCGAGGATCCGATGGCGGCGGCCTTCCGCGCTACCATCGCGGCGCACTTTCCCAAGATCAAGGTCCTACCCTCCCAGTTGGAAAACTTCGAGCCTTCGGCCGCGGTCGCCAAGGCGGTCAGTATTCTCCAGGGTAATCCGGCGGTGACCGGCGCTTTTTCCACCACCGGCAATGGTCCACAGACCTGGGCCGGGGCGGAACGGGAGAGCGGCCGGTCCCTGGTGATCATCGGGATGGACTACATCCGTCAGAACCTCGATCTGGTCAAGTCCGGGAAGGTGTTCGCCGTGGCGGCGCAACCCCTCTATCCCGAGGGCGCGAAGGCCGCGGATCTCTGTAACGGCCTGGCCACGGGCAAGAAAGTGCCGTACTACAATCCTCTGGCGGCCAAGATCGTCACCAAGGCCGATCTGGCTCCCTATTATGGCTATCTCAAGCAAGCCGGCGAGTAACTCCCGCCGTCGAAGCTGAGCACTGGTGGTCCCCAAACCAGGCACACCACGGGTGGGGACCACCCGAAACCAAACCCAAGGTGTTTTTGAATAGAGCGGCCCGG